>DASPSM010000187.1:0-13817 GCA_035623955.1 Planctomycetaceae bacterium | reverse complement strand
GCTGGCCAACTTCATCAACCCACAAGGATTGATCGCCGTCGGGCAGACGTTGTACCAGCTGAGCGACGCCTCGGGCCCGCCGCAAATTGGCACCCCCGGCACCGAAGGACGGGGCCTTTTGCAGCAAGGATATCTCGAAGCGTCAAATACCGATCCCGTCAACTCGCTTGTCGATCTGATCAAGACGCAGCGCGCCTTCGAGCTGAACAGCAACGTGGTGCAAGCCGGCGATCAAATTCTCCAACTCCTGACGAGTCTCCGTCGGTTTTAGTCGGAGGCTCCGGGCCGTGGCCAACACGACACTCGAGAAAAGCGGAACGAACGGCGCAAGCACACCACATGCGAAGGAAAGATCGTCGCGTCGCCGATTCTGGCATTCGGTCGCGCGGTTCTGGGGCTTTTTTTTGAACCAATCAGCGATCAGTGCCCGGCACTTTCCGTCGTGAACAGGAACGCTCCTGCGATGCCTCGCTTCAAACGGCTCTCTTACCTGGCCCTGACTCTGGGCTTGATTGGCGCGGCTGCTTCGGCCGAGGCGACGGAGATCTGTTTCCGAGCAACGGCCAGCGTGTCGGGACCGATCGTGCGGTTGAAGGACGTGGCGACCGTTTCCGGCGATGACCCCCAGACCGTAAAGCGCCTGGAACAGACGGAATTGGGCCCGGCCCCGGCGCCGGGACGCAGTTCACGGCTTGAATTCGACCAAATGCGCTCGCGACTCGAGGCTGCGGGACTTTCCGCTGCCGATACAGGTTTTTCTGGAGCGACCGTCGTCGTCGTTTCGTGCACTCAGCCGGTCGTTCACGCGAAGCGTCCCGTGAAATCGAAGGTCCGAGTGAATGTCTCGCCGGCGCAGGTGCGCCGGGCCGAAAAAATCATGACGCAATCGGTTCGTCAATCGCTGCGCGGCAAGAGCCGCGAGGCAGGCAACCTCTTCCTCGATGTGATGGTCGACCCTCAGGATGTGCCAATCGTTCTGGCGAGCGCGACCGAAGGCTTCGATCTTGGACCGATCGATGTGCACAACGCGGATGCCCAAAGCGTTCAAGTACGGGCGCAGGATTCGCAGGGGCGGGTGGCGAAGTTTCGAATTCAGTGCGTGGTCTCAGAAAAACCCCGAATTCCCGTGCTGACTCACTCGGTGTCGAGCGGCGAGGTGATTCGCGAAGACGACCTCGCGTGGAAGCAGGTTGATAACACCGAGGGCGTACTGGGGAAATTCGAAGAGATCGTGGGCAAGGAAGCCAAGAAGGGGCTTCACGCTGACGAGCCCGTGCATGCCGACGACGTCCGCACAATCCCGCTGGTCCGTTCCAACGACATCGTGACCGGCATCTGGCGGAAGGGGGGGATCCGGATCAGCGGCCAATTCAAGTCCAAATCTGACGGCGGAAAAGGAGACGTGATCACGCTGGTTCAACTCACCGGTCACGAGCAGGTGCTCGCTCGAGTGACCGATGTGCACGAAGCAGAAATCGTCACCGCCGATGTGGTTCGTCGTCGCGGGGGCGACGCGGACCAGGAAGAAGCCGATTCGCCGCCCCCCGTTGTCCAAACAGTCGCGCACAAGTTTGCCCGGAAACAGCGGCGAACGCCGCCGGTGGTGAACGCGACCGCCACGGACGAAGGAAACAGTGTAATTAATGGGGGCGCGACCAATGCGGGCGCGTCCAACGCCGCACAAGCCAGCGTCCCCGGGCAAAACGAGAACACGAAAGCAACCCGCGACGAAACGTCCGAATCCTCGTCGCGCTAAGCGGCAAACTTTTTCAAGGGGGGTGAGAAATGAGGTACTTGGTTTTGGTACCCGTCCTTTTGATGGCGCTTTGGCAAGGTGCGCGCGCCGCCGATCGAAACCAGCCGGACGGTCCTTATGGACCGGGTCCAAGTGGGCCTCCCATGATGGGGCCGCCGGGAGGAGCTCCATCAGCCTACGACGGGCGAAGCGACTTCTTCGCTCCGCATCCGCCGCTGTTGGTGCGCGACTTCGCCTGGTCGTTCGTCGATTCGCCGAAACCTCACGAGATCAAAGTTCACGACATCATCACCGTGACGGTCAAAGAGGCCGCGGAAACAAACGCCAAGTCGACCTATAACCGTCAGCGCAACGGTCAATACACTGCGCAATTGGCGCAGTTCATCCGCATCAATGCCCAGGGCAACCTGGACAACGCGGCCCAAAATTCGCCGGAAATCGACGGCGAGCTGCAAAGCCGGCTGCAATCGACCGGCCAGGTCACCGAGAGCGAGTCGATCAAATACCGCATCGCGGCGACAGTCGTCGACATCCTTCCCAACGGCGTGCTAGTGCTCGAAGCGCACAAGTCCATCGTCGACAACAAGGACCTTTGGGAATACACCCTGACGGGAAAGGTCGACCCGCGAAAAGTCTCTCCCGACGGCTCGGTTTTGAGTGAAAACATTGCCGACTTGAGTATCGCCAAGCACCAGCACGGGAAACTCCACGATTCGACAAAGCGGGCCTGGTTCATTCAGTTGTATGACTGGATCGGACCGTTCTGACGTTGGCTGATACCATGAAGATCACAACACGACGATTCGCGACAATCCTGGCTTGGATGGCGCTCTTGACGCTCGTCGTGCCTGGCGAGGTGTCGGCGCGGACGCAGCTGCGCAACATCTGCACTGTCTACGGACAGAAAGAGACTCCGGTCATTGGCATCGGACTGGTCGTCGGCCTGAGCCGCACAGGCGACGGGGGCAAGAACGCCGCCGCCATGCGGGCCTTGGCTTCGACGCTGCGGTATCTCAACAACCCAGTCGAGAGCGGCAAGGAACTCACCGACGCGGCCAACGTCGCGATGGTCGCCATTTCGGCGACCATTCCGAAAGAAGGGGCCAGCAACGGACAGAGACTCGATTGCTACGTAACGTCGACCTTCGGAGCCAAAAGCCTCAAAGGAGGCCGCCTGCTGATCTCGCCGCTCCGCATGCCCAACGTCAACGATCTCACCGTTGTCGGCCTGGCGGCCGGCCCGGTAGTGATCGAAGATCCCGACGTGTTGACCTCCGGCCGGGTGCCCAACGGAGTTGTCCTCGAGCGTGATTTTCGCACTCAGTTCATCGACGTGAAGCGGGGCAACCGCGTCACGCTGGTGATCGACGCCGCGCACGCGACGTTTGGCGTGGCCAGCCACATCGTGGAACGAATCAACACCGAACTTTATCCGGTGCTGCACACGAAGCCGGCCGTCGCCCTTGGCCCCGACCGGGTCGAAGTGATGGTCCCTGAGCTGTACCGGGACGATCCGGTCGGGTTTATCGCGTGGATACTCGATATCGACGTGATGACGCCGCAAACCGAAGCCCGCGTCTGGGTCAACACCAAGTCAAAGACGGTCCTGATTCACGGCGACGTGCAGATCAGCCCCGTGGTCATCTCGCACAAGAATCTCAAGGTCGAAGTGGCCGGCAACCCGACCGAACCGGCCCCCTTTGCGCCGCTCAGCTCGGGGCAGGAAAACCAACAACAACTCGACGACCTGCTCAAGGGGCTGCAAGCCCTCAAAGTGTCCAATGAGGATGTCATCAGCATCGTCCGCGAGCTCTATCGCTCCGGAAACTTACACGGAGTTTACGAAGAAAAGTAACTGTCGTTCCTCCGCTCTCGCCCTCCATCTCGCCTCTTTGTATCTCTCACCTCTTCAACGGAATGAACCATGCCCCTCATCACTCCCCTCCCGAGTTCCGCAACTCAAAATCAGGACCCGACGCAACGGGCAGTGACCACGGCCAATCGATTGACTGGAAACGATCGCGGCGGCAAAGGCGATCTGAAGTCGACCTTTCAGGACTTCGTGGCAGGCACTTTCTACAAAGAGATGTTGAAGTCGCTTCAAAAGATGCACGGCAAACCCGCCTATCTGGATGGCGGACAAGCGGAGAAAGTCTTCCAGGGACAGCTGGATCAGCAAATTGCCGAAGATCTCGCCAAGAGCCACGGCAGCCAGCTTTCCGACGGGCTTTATCAAGCCTACTTGCAGCACCAGCGTGCCTGAGCTGCGGCTTGGCGTCAGCGGTTTTGGTTGAGCCCAAGTTGCGAGACAAGCTCGATGACTGCGGCGCAGCCGCGGCGTCAGCCCAAAATGCTAAGCCGTTGCTTTCGCGCTTCGATTGCGTGCTTTGTCGCGCGCTAAGCGACTCGCGGCTCCACGGTTGCGCGAAACTTTGCGGGCTTGGGTTGAGCAGGCAGCGAAAGGTGGGGGGCGAGCGTCAACACTTCGGGCTATGCCGGAAAAATAGGTCGGAAGAGTAAGCACCGATTTTACCGAATAAAAGGAGAGGCAGCGTTCTCGCGAGAATTGCGCTCACGCCTTTGGGGGGCGACAAATGGCCGAGCTGGCACGCGATATCGAGGAACTTCTCGTCGAAATCGACGAGACACAATTCGCTTTGAGTGGCGCCTATCGCGATAAGCGTGGGGCGATTCGGCAAGCCAACGGTCCGGAAATCGCGCGGCTCACAAAAATCGAAGAGAGTCTCGTCGCCGATCTGCAGGCGCACTTGCGCCGCCGTGAGCAAATTCTCCAACGGGCCAGGCAAAGAGGGCTGCCAGGCGATTCGCTCGCCAGCGTGGTGAGGACATTCGACGAATCCATTCGCGAAGAACTCCTGACGCGAATCGAGCAAACGCAACGAACGGCCGAGGCCAACCGCCGCGAGAGCTGGATTTTGTGGATCGTCTGCAAGCAGTCGTTGCGATTTTTCTCGGACGTGGTGGAGCTGATTGCCAATGGAGGGCGCCGTGCCCCCGTTTATTTGGCCAATCCGGGAGCCGTGGCCGCGTTGTCGACGGGGGGGGCCCTGCTGGATGCCAAGGCCTGAATTCGCGAAGCGAAGGTGAATTGTCACAAGGCAATGACCTTCGTGGATCGAGTGGGCGGGTGCAGGATGAAGGATCACGAGTATGGGTCTGGGAGCAGCTCTCGGCATAGCGGGCAACGCCCTCAACGTGTTCTCGACCGGGATCCAGGTCACCGGCAACAACCTGGCCAACGCCAGCACGCCCGGCTACATCGTCGAGAATCTGGAACTCACGCCGAGCCTCAGCTATGGCGTGTCTCCGCTGATCCTCGGCACGGGCGTCGACGCGATCGGGGTCAAGCAGCAGGTCAATCAGTATTTGCAGCAGCAGATCTTGGGAGCCACGTCGGACTACAACGCGTCGAACCAGCTCAATACGGTCTACACCAATTTGCAGCAGCAGCTGCAGGCGCTGGGCGACAATAGCCTGTCGTCGCAGTTCAGCAGTTTTGCCACCGCGCTGAGCAACCTGGCCAACCAGCCCAGCTCATCGTCGCTGAACGCGCAGGCGGTCGATGCGGGAACCGCGCTGGCCAATTCGATTTCCTCCCTGCGGGCGTCGATCGATACGCAGCGCTCCGAAGACAACACGCAGGTCGAGCAGCTCGTGACGCAGGCGAACACGTTGATCCAGAACATTGCGCAGCTCAATCCCCAGATCTCGCAGCTCGAGTCGTCGCAGCTCTTGCAGAGCCAGGCCGGGTCGCTGCGCGATCAGAGATATCAGGACCTCAACGAGCTTTCGCAGATCATCCCGATCACATACAGCGAAAACAGCGACGGCAGCATCAACGTCTATAGCGGGTCGAATTATCTCGTGCTCGGGGAACAAGCGCAAACGCTGCAGACAGTCCCTTCCGGCAGCCAGGGGGTCGCGACGGTCAACGTGCAATTCGGCACGACCGGGGGAACGCTGACGGCAAATTCGACGGGGAGCGGACAACTGATCGCCGTCATGCAGGGGCGCGACAACGTGCTCGGCGGATTCACTCAGAACCTCGACACGCTGACCTCGGCCATGATCTCAGACTTCAACCAGATCTACGCGTCGGGGCAGGGGACCGACGGCTACACGTCCGTCACCTCGACGAACGCGGTCAGCAGTCCGACGGCGGCACTCGACCAGGCGGGGCTGGCCTTCACTCCGCAAAACGGCTCCTTCCAACTCGAGGTCGTCAACCAGACGACCGGGCTGACCAGCACCTCGACGATTAACGTGAGTCTCACCGGCTCCCCGAGCGACACGACGCTCAACAGCCTGGCTGCCGAGATCAGCGCCGTCCCCAATGTCTCGGCCACGGTGACTCCGGACGGCCATTTGGAGATCAACGCCGGTTCGGGTTACGAAGTCCAGTTTTCCGACGACACGAGCAACGTGCTGTCAGCGCTGGGCATCAACACATTCTTTACCGGCAACAACTCGTCGAACATCGGCATCAACCCGGCCGTCACGGCAGACCCGAACACGTTTGCCTCGGGGCAGGGGAGCGGTCCGACCGACGGAAGCAATGCCCTGGCGCTGTCGAACTTCGCCTCGACGCCGCTGACGGCCCTGAACGGGCAAACTCTGAACGATAACTACAACACGATCGTCCAAGGCATTGCGAATAACGCCTCGGCCGAGACGACGCTTTCGCAAAGCCAGAACGACTATCTGCAGTCGCTCAACTCGCAGCAGCAACAAACGTCGGGGGTCAGCCTCGACCAGCAAGCGATCCAGCTGATGCAGTACCAGGAAGATTATCAGGCGTCTGCCAAGGTGGTGACGACTATCGACAGTCTGTATCAGGTGTTGATGAACATGTAAGCCAGCCCCCCGAAGAATTCGGCGGGAAGAGGATACTGTCATGTCCGTCGTCGGCATCGGAATGGGGGCGATTTCCAACTCCCTCGTCGCCACCCAGAACAACAACAACCTCAACGCGTTGATGCAGCAACTGCAGCAACTCGATCAGCAGCTTTCGACCGGACAGCAGTTCTCCCTTCCCGGACAAAATCCGACCGCGACCGCCTCGATTCTGCCGCTTCAGCAAGAAATTGCCACGCAGAACCAGTACCAAACGAGCTTGACGACCGACCTCGGCTTCCTGAACGACACGGACACGTCGCTGTCGACGGTCGTCAATTCGATCGACCAGGCCAATTCGCTGCTATTGGGCGGACTGGGCACCACGGCAACCGCGGCCGAGAACTCGGCGGCAGCCGTCCAAGTGGGCTCCATAATCAGCGGCTTGGTCAATGTGGCCAATTCGACATACGAAGGCCAGTACCTGTTTTCCGGAAGTGAATCGCAACAGGCTCCCTTTCAGGTCCAGCAGAGCGGGGCCATTCTCTATACCGGCAACCAGGACTCGATCAATTCGCAGGTCGCCTCCGGTCTTGTCGTGCCCAACAACATCAGTGGAGTGACGGCTTTCGGCGCAATCTCCACGCCTGTGGGATCCGATGTCAATCCGGCAGTGACCCTCCAAACCGACCTGTCGGACCTGAACAATGGGCGCGGCGTGCCGTCCGGCTCGATTCAGGTGACTCTTGCTCCGAGTGCGGGCCCGCCGGTCACCGAGACGATCAACCTTTCGCAAGCTCGCACAGTGGGTGACGTGCAACAGGCGATTCAAAACGCCTTTCCACCCGGCGACGTGACTGTGGGCATCACGCCCGGCCCGCCTGCCGATTCGCTCACGATCTCGGCCGCTACCGGGACTGTTGCTGTCAGCGATCTCAACGGCGGAACGACGGCCGAGGCGCTGGGTATCGCCGGCGCGGCAGCCCCATCGATTACCGGCGGAGAGCTCAACCCGCTCCTCACGCTGCAAACGCCCCTCTCGGCGTTCAATGGTGGCGCGGGAGTCGATACGACCGACGGACTCGTCATCACCGACGGCTCGCAGCAGCAGACCGTCAGCATCGCCGGCGACACCACGGTTCAGGATCTGCTCAACACCCTGCAATCGGCCGATCCCAATTTGATGGTGGGTATCAATTCGGCAGGGAACGGGCTGGCGATCTCCACGCGGTTGAGCGGCGTCAATTTTTCGATCGGCGAGAACGGGGGCACCACCGCGACTGACCTGGGCATTCGCACAATGACCGGATCGACGTTGTTGAGCAGTCTGAATCTCGGGCAGGGCGTACCCGTCAACGCCACCGACGCGAGCGGCAATCCCATTCCGGCCGATCTCGACATCACGCTTCGGAACGGCTCGACGGTCGACGTCAACCTTGCCGGCGCCAACACCGTGCAGGACGTGCTCAACGACATCAATGCCGTCCAACCAGGCGTGCTTGTCGCCAGCCTGAATTCGGTGGGGAATGGGATCACGATCACCGACGACGATGGCGTGAGCACAGGTCCGCTGACGGTTGCCAGCAACTCGATCTCTCAGGCGCTCGGGATCGCTGGAACGCAATCGAGCACCAACCCCGCCACGCCCCTGGTGGGCACGGATGTCAACCCTCAGCAGGCCAATGGCATCTTTAACCTGTTGATCCAGCTCCAATCGGCGCTGCAGTCGAATAACAACACCGAGCTCACGCGGCTGCAGCCGCTCTTTCAGCAGGAGCTCACTCGTGTCAGCACGGTGCAGGCGAACGTCGGTTCGCAGCAGCAACTTCTGACGCAGGTGCAGAGTCAGGCCAGCACTCTGCAAACCGACCTCCAGTCGTCGCTGTCGAATCTGCAAAACGTCAACACGGCTTCGGCAATCACGCAGCTGACACAGATTCAGACGTCGCTGGAAGCGACTTTGCAAGTGGCGGCCAGCTCGATGCAGCTGAGTATCTTCAGCTACATCTGAGCCGTCGCAGACCGCGTCGCCGACTTGCTAAGCGGACGTCCAAAAGTCCGCAGCCAGGCAGCGCAAGCCGGCTCGTGCTGCGGGTTTGCGCACAACTGGGGTCGGCTCCCACGATCCGCTTGAGGGCGGAACTTCCCAGTCGCTTACCGTTGAACCGCTGCCGCAAACTCATTATCCTCTTCGTTTTCCGCGCTCGGTCCGATGGGACGGGCGGCGGGCCGCTCGGCGGCTTGGTGGAGAATTCTCGCAATTGTGGCGCCGAGCGTGCGCCGCAGGCGGGATCGGTCTTGGAAGGTGCCTATGCCCAGTACTGCCGCACAGACTCGTCCGAATCGTGGCCGCACAACCTTGCGGCGAAAGGAAGACGCCGCACCCGTATGGTTTGTGGTCGATGCCGACTCGCAGATCGTCGGCCGACTGGCGGCCAGCCTGGCGACGGTCTTGATGGGAAAGCACAAGCCCGATTACACGCCCCACGTCGACTCGGGCGACTTCGTCATTGTGCTCAACGCGAAGAAAGTCCGCTTTAGCGGCAAGTCGCTGGCCCATCCCGAGCACCCCAAATTCACGGTCAAGTTCGCTGAAAAAGTCTACGAGCGCTACACCGGTTATCCGAGCGGACGGCGGTTTGCTTCTGGCACTCAGATGCTCGCGCGCCACCCGGAACGGATCATCACCGAAGCCGTGCGCAGAATGCTGCCGAAGAACAAGCTCGGGCGAAACATGCTCAAAAAGCTCAAGGTCTACGCCGGCACCGAGCACCCGCATCAATCGCAGCAGCCCCAGAAATTTCCCGAACATCTCATGCCCTAAAACGAGACTGACGATTCATGGAGACAAGCGCCTCGACAGCGACAGCAACCTCACCGGAGACGACTCCCGAGTTGACGTTGGGAAGCGGTTCGCCGGCCGTGGAAGCGCCCAAGCCACACGCCGCCCCAACGATTCGCGGACGGATCGATAAATTTGGCGTCGCGATGGGGACAGGCCGCCGCAAAACCTCCGTGGCGCGCGTGCGGATTCGTCGCGGCAGCGGCAAGCTGACCATCAACAACCGGCCGCTGGAAAACTATTTCCACGTCGAGCGAAACCGGGCCTTGGTGCAGGGACCGCTCGAAGCGACCGAAATGGTCGGGCGCGTCGACATTTGGGTGCGAGCCCAAGGAGGCGGCACGACGGGCCAGGTCGGCGCGATCGTGCTCGGCATCGCCCGGGCACTGCAGGCGATGGAACCCGGGCTGCACGCCAAGCTGAGCGAAGGCGGCTTCTTGACCCGCGACGGCCGCATGGTCGAACGCAAAAAGTATGGGTTCAAGAAGGCTCGCCGCAGCTTCCAGTTCTCCAAACGCTAAGCTGCGCGGTGCCGGCTCAATCGCGTTGACCTCGATCGGGGCTCGCGGTTACACTTCCGCCCCCGTCCGACCCGTCCGCGTTTTGCGTTTTGCGCTCTAAAGCAAGAGCCCGCCCGTCTGCGGACGAAACGAGGCGAAGGAGCGCCGCGTGAGAGTTCGCAAGGACGCCCCACGGCCCACGGTGGTGTGGCTGGCAGGCGCCTGGCTGCTTGTGGCCTGTCTGGTTCCGCTCGCGCGCTCATGGGCTGCCGACCCGCCGGTTGCCGGGCAGACTCCGGATCCACTCGCAGGAGTGGCGGCGCCCAAGGTCGACCCGGTGACCGTCGAGATCATCGAGGCGCGGCGTAAGGACGTCCGCAAGGCCAAGGAGATCGACGACGACACGCGGGCGAAGATTCTCGACCTCTATCAGCAGGCCGCCGACGCCCTCAAGACCGCCCGAGACTTCGCCGCCAAGTCCGCCGCGGAAAAAAAGGACGCGAGCCGGGCAGCGAGCCTCGCGGAGGAGGCAAGGCACGAACTGAAGCGCCGTCGCGACGATCACGAACGTGCGGATTTGGCGGCCGGGGCTCGTCCCGCTGCGCCACTTGGTCCGGCTCGGACGGTCGCGGAACTGGAAGCCGAGCTGACCGCGGCGAGCACCTTGCGCGACGGCTTAACCCGCAAGCAAGCCCAGTTGGAAAAGGAATCCAACCGGCGTTCGAATCGCCGCAAGGAGGTCCGTGAACGCCTGCTGGCCCTGCATGACGAATTCGTCGAGGGTCGCAAGCAGGTCGCCGCACCCCTCTCCAAGGATGAAGCGGCTCCGCTTGCGTTGGCCCATCACACCCTGGCGCAGGCGAAAGTGCAGGCCCTCGAGCAGGAAGCCCCCTCGTTGCGGGGCGAGCTGGCGCAGTACGACGCAGAGGACGGCGTCGATCTGGTCCGGCTGCAGCGCGACGTTCTGGTCCAGCGGATCGCCGACGAAGAGCGGCACATCAAGTCGGTTACCGAACTTTTGGACCAGACGCGCCGAGCAGAGGCAGACCAGGCGGTGGCCGCTGCCCGGCGCCTCGAGGTGCAGGCGCACCCTCTGCTCCACGCACAAACCGAAGAAAACACGCGCCTCGCCGAGGAATCGCAAAAGCTCAGCAAGCCGATCGAAACGGCCGAGCAGGAGCTCAAGAAAGCCAAAACCGCGCTCGAGACGCTGACCAAGCAATTCGCCCAAATCAAACAGAAGGCGGACGGCGTCGGGCTTACCAATCCGATCGGCCAACTCTTGCGCAAGCAGCGCGCCGCTCTCCCCGATCCGCCGCAGCGCAGCGTCGACGCCAGCAGCCAGATCATCGATGAGGTGCAGTTCCGGCTCTACGAGCTCGACGAGATGCGCTCGAGCCTCGCCAACCCGGAGCCGATCATCCAGGACATCTTGAAACACGCACCGTCTTCGATGAGCGACGAGAGCCGGCGGATGCTCGAAAAGGCCTCGCGCGAGGTGCTGGAAAGCAAACAGCAATCGCTGGATGTACTGACTCGCAACTTGAGCAACTATTGCGACACGCTCTTGGAACTGGTCCTGACGCAGCGCAGGCTGATCGTGCTGCTCAACGAATACGCCCAGTACATCGACGAGCGCGTGCTGTGGATCCGCAGCAGCCGGCCACTTTCCGCGGGCGACGTGTTTCGCGGGCGGGCCATTGCTTGGGTCGTGCGACCATCCAATTGGATGCAAGTCGCCTCCGCCTTGTGGTCCGACGCCCGCAACAATCCGCTCGCGGCCTGCGCCTTCCTGCAGCTCGCGGCAGCCTTCTGGTATGTCCGCCGGCGGTTCCGCCGCGAGATCGGTAACCTCGGGCATGATGCGCAGCACTCGAACTTCACGCGGTTTCTGCCGACGCTCCGGGCGTTCGGACTCACCCTGGCCACGTCGCTGGCCGGGACGGGACTGTTGGCCTTCGTGGGCCGGCGGCTGGCCGCGTCGGCCTACGACGTCGATTTTCCCTCGGCGGTTTCAGACGCACTCTACGCGACCGCCTGGTTCTTCTTACCCCTCGATCTGATTCGCCGGACTTGCCGCAAGGACGGCTTAGCCGAATCGCATTTCGGGTGGCCGGCGGCCGCCACTCAGGCCGTTGCGCGCGACATCCGGCTGGTAATCATGCTGGGACTGCCCCTGACGTTCCTGTGTGAGCTCTTGCATGCAGCCGACCCCGACAGCGTGCGAAACGCGTGGGACCGTCTGCTGTTTGCCACGGGAATGGTGCTCATCGCAATCTTCATTTTCCGCGTGGTGCGGCCGCACGCGGGCCTGCTGCGCGAGCTGTTTCCCGCGGAGCAGGACGAATGGGTGGTGCGCCTTGAGCGCGTTGGCCGCTGGGCTGGGGCCATCGGCGCGCTGTTGATCGCGGCACTCGTAGTCAGCGGATACGACTACACAGCCCGGCAGTTCGTGTGGCGGATCTATCTGAGCGGTATGGGCCTGCTGGCGGGTTACTACACGCGCGCCCTGTTGCTGAGGTGGATCCTCGTCCATCGGCGGTTGATGGGGATGCAGCAGCTGAAAGAGCGCCGAGTCACCGAGCTGCGCTCGACCGTGAATTCCGACGCCTCGGTCGTCGCGGCGGTCCATAGTGAGCCGGTCCCGAAAATCGACCTGGCCGCCCTGAGCGCCCAGACGCGAACGCTCGTCAACGTCGGCGTGATGAGTTCGCTGTTTGTCAGTTTCTGGTGGATTTGGCTCGATGTGTTTCCGTCGATGGGAATCCTCAATCAATGGGAACTGTGGACGACCATGGTAGGGGATCGCGAAGTCCACATCACGATGGCAAACCTCATCACCGCGGTGGCCATCGCCGGCCTCACCTGGATCGCCATGCGCAATATCCCGGGATTGTTGGAGATGACCATCCTGCAGCGGCTGCCGATGGATAACGCGGGGCGTTTTGCCTACAGCACGCTGGCCCGGTACGCGATCGTGGTCGTCGGGCTGGCCTGGGCGTCAAGCACGATTGGCATCGGCTGGCAAAAGGTCCAATGGCTCGCGACGGCCCTGACGTTCGGCCTGGCATTCGGCTTGCAGGAGATTTTTGCCAACTTTATCGCCGGCCTGATCATCCTTTTCGAGCGCCCCATTCGCGTGGGGGACATGGTGACGATCGACAACGTGACCGGCGTCGTCAGTCGCATCCGCATTCGCGCGACGACCATTGGTGACAGCGACCGCAAGGAATACATCGTACCGAACAAAGAGTTCATCACGGGCCGCACGCTCAATTGGACGCTCTCGGACACGATCAACCGGATTGTGATCAACGTCGGCATCGCCTACGGCTCCGACACGGAGGTGGCCCGGGACCTGTTGCTGAAGGCCGCTCACGACCATCCCGCCGTCCTTCGCGATCCCGAGCCCAGCGCGTCGTTCGAGGAGTTCGGCGAATCGAGCCTCAAGCTCGTGCTGCGCTGCTTTTTGCCGAACCTCACGGAGCGAACTCGCGTGATCCACGAGCTGCACACGGCGATTAACCGCTCTTTTGCCGAGCACGGAATCGAAATCCCCGTCGTCCATCCGGACGGCAACGGTAAACCGAGCTTCCCGCTGATTGCCAAGAAAGGAAACGGAGAAGGGGACGAACTCCCCGCTCAACCGACGGGACATCCCGAACCCGAGGCAGCCTGATCAGCCGCCCCGTTCGTGTCCCGTCCCGACTGCCATACGCCAGCCTGGGTCATTGGACGTTGGACTCGCCGGCTATCCACGAGAGTGTCCCGTCCAACGAACCGACGCTCCTAAGTCTTTTCGGCAACAGATATTAAGGTTGGAAACTTGATCGCGGGACAACTTGTCCCACTCCTCCGCGAAGCT
>DASPSM010000185.1:0-12608 GCA_035623955.1 Planctomycetaceae bacterium | reverse complement strand
CGCTGGGCGGAGCCGGATAATGCAAGCGGCGTTTCGGGCCAGGCGAACTCAATCCCCGGGGCTGTCATCCAGCCGATCAACGGAAACTTTACGCCGAAGGGTGGACCACCCAACGGCGGATACGGATCGACCGTCGGGGAGCCGTATGACAGCCTGTATAGCGACTACCTGACGGGTAATTACACGCACGCGGCGCCCGCGGGTAATCCCTGCGGTTGGTACTGGAACAACTGCGGCCCGAACAACGAGTTGTTCAGCTTTCACCCGAGCGGGATCAACGTCCTCATGGCGGATGGGGGCGTCCACTTCTTGAGCGAGCTGATCGACCCGGTCACGCTTCGCTATCTTGTCACTGCCAATGAGCAGATTCCGACCGAAGGTGGAACGTTCCTGCAGTAAACGACGTGGTGCGACAGGGCACTTATTGTGAGCCTGTCGTGAGGGGCCGGCGCCGGACGCACCTTGGGGCGCGTCCGGCAGCCGGTCTGGTCCGAGCCTCTCTGGATCTGGCAATCGTGGAGAGGCTCGTCCTTTTTCATTTTTCTAGGTAGTCCCGCTGGTTTCAACGCTGAGATCCGTCACAACGACGTTCGCGAGAATCAACATGAGGACGGCAGGCTGCTGCATTCGGCAAACTTTCCGGACAACATAAGGACTTCATTAAACCTTTTCTTGCGGGGACTCGGTCCAATGAATCGTACCTTGCTCGTCTTTATCAGTTGCTTGGCGTTTGTGGTGGGCTGCGGAAGTCACGTAGACATGAACAAGCAGCTCGAAAAGGCTCACAGGACCCAGTTCGCGCCGAGACCCGGACAGGACAAACAAACGACCCCCGAAGCGATTGCCGCCAGCTTGGAATCGGACCACGAACGCGCGAACTATCTGCGTGACCTGGCACACGACGAGAAATTCGATCCGAAGCAGCACGCCGAAATGCTTAAGAAATACGAGAACGCCCCCGATTCGGAGCTTTCCGAAGCCGCGAAAGTGCTGTTGGCCAAAGCGCAGTAGCATCGATTTCGACCTGCAGTTTGCTTCATTGTGAGCGTGCAGTCGGCGTAGCCTGCGCGGGGGTTTTCGGAGTCGCGCGAGATGAAGGGACCTGGCCAACCGCTGGCCGGCAATCGGCGAATCCTGCCCGGATTTCGACTGAGCCTGGGCTACACAATCATTTATCTGACGGTGCTGGTAGCGGTGCCGCTCGCGGCGTGCTTGGCGAAGGTTTCGTCGTTGACGGCTTCGCAGTTCGTTTCAGCTGTCTGGACCGAACGCGCCCGCGCGGCATATTTGCTCACGTTCGGCGCGTCGTTCGCGGCCGCCGCGATCAACGTGCCGCTGGGATTGCTGTTGGCGTGGAACCTCGTCCGTTATGACTTTCCGTTCAAGCGGGTTCTCGATTCGCTGATTGATCTGCCCTTCGCGCTTCCGACTGCCGTGGCGGGCCTGGTTTACGCCAACCTCTACGTGCAAAACGGCTGGTTCGGGCAGTTCCTGGTGCCGCTGGGCATCCGAGGCGCCTACTCGCGCCTGGCGATCGTTCTGGTGCTGACGTTCATCGGCCTGCCGTTCGTCGTCCGCACGGTGCAACCGGTGCTGGAAACGATCGACGCCGAAATCGAAGAAGCGGCCGCCTCGCTCGGGGCGACGCGCTGGCAGACTTTCCTGCGGATCCTGCTGCCGGCACTGGCTCCCGCTTTGGCGACCGGTTTTGCGCTGACGTTCGCTCGCTCGCTGGGCGAATACGGGTCGGTGGTGTTCGTGTCGGGAAACATCATGTTTCGGACAGAAATCGCGCCGGTCCTCATCGTCAATCAGCTCGAGGAGTACCACTATGCCGAGGCGACGGCGATTGCCTTGGTGTTATTGGCGGGCTCGTTCCTCACGCTCGCGGTAATCAACTCGCTCGAACGTTGGAGTCGCCGCTATGCAGGTTGAACGACTCCAAGCCGCCCCCGTCGAGCCAGAGCGCCGCTTCAGGCAGGATCCGCTGCTGGTCCGCGTGCCATTGATTCTGACGGGAGTGGCGATCGTTGCCGTTTTGATCGTCATACCCGTGGTTAACGTCTTCTATCAGGCGTTATCGCACGGCGTCGGAACATACTGGCGAAATCTCGCGGGCGATCCGGACACGCGGCACGCGATTTTGCTGACGCTAATCGTCGCGCCGACCTCGGTCGCGCTGAACATTGGCTTCGGAATCGCCGCTGCCTGGGCCGTCACGCGATTTCAATTTCCGGGCCGCACTTTTCTCGTGACGCTCATCGATTTGCCCTTTGCCATTTCGCCGGTCGTCGCCGGCCTGATGTTCGTTCTCTTGTTCGGGTTGCAGGGGTACTTCGGCCCGTGGCTGCGCGATCACGGGGTCCATATCATCTTCGCGCTGCCTGGTTTGATTCTGGCGACAACGTTCGTCACGCTGCCATTCGTCGCTCGTGAGCTGATCCCGATGATGGAAGCAATCGGCACGGACGAAGAAACGGCGGCACTCAGCCTGGGAGCCGGCGGCTGGCAGATCTTCTGGCGGGTGACGCTGCCCAACATCAAATGGGCTCTGCTTTACGGTGTGATTCTGTGCAACGCGCGGGCCATGGGTGAGTTCGGAGCAGTCTACGTCGTCTCCGGTCATATCGCTGGCCAGACCGATACGATGCCCCTGCGTGTGCAGAAACTGTTTGACGAATACAACAACCCCGGATCATTCGCCGTCGCCTCGATGCTGACCTCGTTGGCCCTGTTGACACTGCTGGCGAAGGTCTGGCTCGAGCAAAAGACCCGCCGCGAGATGGCCGCGGGCGCGCAGAACGGATTGGAGCCGGCACAGAGCCGAGAAGTCAGGTTGGAGTCGCTGTGAGCATTGCCGTCAAGAACGTCGTCAAGAGGTTCGGAAATTTCGTGGCCCTCGACGACGTGAGTCTCGACGTGCCGCACGGATCTCTCTTGGCTCTCTTGGGTCCGTCCGGCTCGGGGAAGACGACTTTGCTCCGGATCATCGCCGGCCTCGAGCGCGCCGACCAAGGCAGTGTTCTCTACCACGATGAAGATGTGACCCGGCGCTCGGCTCGCGATCGCAACGTCGGTTTTGTATTCCAGCATTACGCCTTGTTCCGCCACATGACCGTGTTTGAGAACGTGGCCTTCGGATTGCGCGTGCGTCGCGCGCCGAAAAGCCGAATCGACGCGCGCGTGCGCGAACTGTTGCATCTGGTTCGCCTCGACGGCTTTGGCGGGCGCTATCCGCCTCAACTTTCAGGCGGGCAGCGTCAGCGCGTCGCATTGGCCCGGGCGTTGGCCGTCGAGCCAGCCGTTCTCCTGCTGGACGAGCCGTTTGGCGCGCTCGATGCCAAAGTCCGGCAGGAGCTGCGTCAATGGTTGCGCCGATTTCACGACGAAATCAAGGTCACGACCATTTTCGTCACGCACGATCAGGAAGAGGCCTTCGAGGTCGCCGATCGCGTCGTCGTGATGCACAACGGGCGGATCGAGCAGCACGGTACACCGCAGGAAGTCTTTGACCACCCGGCGAACCCGTTCGTCATGGATTTTCTCGGGAACGTCAACGTTTTCCAGGGGCGCATCCAGAATGGAAAGATTGTCGTGGGCGGCATCGAGATGGCCTACCCCGAGTATCCGCACGGCGAGTCGCGCGCCGCCACGGCGTACATCCGCCCTCACGAGCTCGATATCGGCCGCAGTCCCGTCGACACATCGAGCCTGCGAGCCAAGGTGATTCAGGTCAATCCGAACGGCTCGGTCGCGAAGGTGCGACTCGAATCTGAGGAGTCCGAGCTCGAGCTGCACGTCGAGATCAACCTGGAACGATATGCCGAACTCGGGCTGCGTCCGGGCGATTTGGTGCACGTCGCCCCACGACGGTTCCGAGTCTTCTTTCCCGAGGATTACGCGATTTGAGGCCGCAGGGCCTCAACGGTGTGGCTTGCCAGAGAAGGAACCCGTGTTCATGTCCACCGAGCAGATATCCAAGACGCAAGAAACGCCTGCGGGCGTTGACCGCAATATGGCGGCGATCGTTGCCGAGCTGCGCGATTTGCGGAATGCCTCGCTGGCCGCCCGACAGCGAGCGGGAAATCCAATCAAATTGCCCTCACGAAAATCGCTGACGGCGATTGTCGAGGGACTGAGCACGGTGCTCTTTCCGAATCGTCTTGGCTCGCGGCAGCTCGCGCATGAGAGCATCGACTACTACGTCGGTCACACGCTTGACGAAACGTGCCGCGAGCTCGTGGAGCAGGTCGTGCTGGAATTCCAATTCGCCGGCAGCCAGATCGATCATCGCGAAGAAGGACGCAAAGCTCAGGATCTCGTCCGCGAGTTTGCACGCGAGCTGCCCAACATTCGCCGGCAGCTCGAGACCGACATTCTAGCCGCCTACGAAGGCGATCCCGCCGCACGGAGCATCGACGAAGTGCTCGCGTGCTATCCCGGAGTGACGGCGATCATTCACTATCGGTTAGCGCACGCTCTGCACGGCTTGGGGTTGCCGCTGATTGCCAGAATGATCGCGGAGCTGGCGCATTCATCAACCGGCATCGACATCCACCCGGGTGCGCAGATCGGAAGCAGCTTTTTCATCGATCACGGCACCGGCGTCGTAATCGGAGAAACGGCCGTGATCGGCACGCGCGTTCGGCTGTACCACGGCGTCACCCTGGGCGCCAAACGGTTTGCCGTCGATGAAGGCGGAGCCTTGGTCAAAGGCACGGCGCGGCACCCGATCGTCGAGGACGACGTCGTGATTTACGCCGGCGCGACCATCCTGGGCCGAGTCACCATCGGCCGTGGCTCGGTGATCGGCGGCAATGTGTGGTTGACGCACAGCATTCCGGCGGGAAGCCAGGTATCGCAGGCGCAGCTGCGCAGCGAGGTCTTCGACGACGGCTCGGGCATCTGACGCTCTAGCGCGGGCTCGCCGCGAAAAGCTGGTCGGCAATTGCGTCCATCGCCTTGGGCAAAGGGGGACGCAGCAGAGGTCCAGCGAGCGCATCGTGGAGGAATCGCGAAACCGGATGATCCGCGCGGTAGGCGCGCCCCCCGCAGAGCATGGCCCCCTGGGTCGCGGTTTCAACGGCGGTTAAAGCCGCGAAAGTCTTCGCGCGGATCGTTCGCTCGCGGGCCGAGGCGGGCAGCGGCCACCGCTCGTCGGCCGCCACCGCATCGAGGAGCCCGGCGGCCGCATCCAAATTGAGCGCGCAGCGGGCAAGCGTCGCTCGGATGTGCGAGGAACTTGCACCTCCCGCTCCCACGGCGTTTGTCGCCGCGGCCAGCGCACCCTCTCCGACGCCAACGAAAACCGCGGCAAACAGCACGGTCGACCAGTGACGCGCGTTGACTCCTTCGAGGCAACCGCGATAGCCCAGGCGACACGCCGCCGGCGCGTCCTCCAGTGTGAGTCCAACGCTCGCAGTCGCGCGCATCCCCAGTGGGTCCCATGCGTTGTCCAGCACCAGGCCGCGTGCGTCGCGTGCCACGAAGAATCCGTCGATCACGTCCTTGCCGTCGCGCCCCTCGCCGGCGCACCGTGCAGCGCAAAGGAAATAGTCGGCGTCGGGACCGATCGTCGCAAAGGATTTCTTGCCGGTGAGTCGGTATTCTCCGTCGGCTCCGCGTATGGCCACTGTCCGAGTCTGCGCCAAGTCGCCTCCGGCCCCGGGCTCCGAGTTCGCGACGGCCAGAATGCGGCCGTCCGAGCACTGATCAGCGATCCAGCGACGGCCCGCGGCCAATTCGGCCCGCAGTTCTTCCGCCACCGCGGTGTCTGGAATTCGGGCAGTTGCCGCATTTCCCAGCGGCATGGCGAGGGCAAGTGCCGTCGCCGGCGCTCGTCTCGCCAAAAGGCGGATCGCTTGAGCGTTTTCGGCGAGCGAACAGCCCCAACCGCCCAGCTCTCTAGGCACCGGTGCTGCCAGAATTCCGCTGAAGCGGATCTCGTCCAGGGTGGCGCCCGCGACGTGCACGTCCTCGCTTGTGTTTTGCTCCTCTTCTCTCCGAGCCCATTCGTCCACGCGTTTTGACACCGCGTCGACAATCGATTCGCGCATGACTGGGCCGGCGGGCGAAACCCAATCAAGCAGACGGTGCCTGGCCCCGTCGAGCACGGGGAGCAACTCGGAGGGCACAGGCGACGTCGCATCGATGGGCGCCGGAGAGAACGCGTGGATCGTGACAGCGTCCTTCAAACAGTGCACGCGATGGAAAGCGCCTCGCGGCAGATAGCTATCCTGACCGCTTTCCAGCGTGTGAAGTTCGTAGCGATAATTCCCATCGACATCGGGGAGATAGCGCTCTTCCACAATTGTCCCCGACACGACTCGCAACAAAACCTCGCTGTCGCTGTGCCCATGCAGCTTGCACGAACGGCCACCGACCCAATGGGCGACCGACGTCTCGTGCCGCGGGCCGCGTTCGATGAGGGTGCGGCTATACGCCGCACCCTCCGACGGAGCCGCGGGCTGCGTGGCGGGCGTAATGTCCAGCTCGTCGAGAAGCCTCGCCAGAAACGACCGCACATCTGCCGTGCGTTCGTAGGCAGCTTGTCGACTGCCAAGTCGAGCACGGACCGCATCCATTCGGCCAGTGAACGTTGTCGACATTCTCGCGTTCTCCAAAAGCTCGGCGCGTTCGGGCACGCAGACTGGTTTTCGCAAACGGCGTGCCTGCGATTAATCGGCCGCCAGAAAGCAGCAATGTCGGCGGATCGGGAAGGATGGGAGGGCGTGAATCGGCGATTGTGAAACAGGAAATCTATGAAGAAGCAGAAAATCTGCTATATGTCACGGATTAATACACGGATTCCGAATGAGTCGGCCGATGCAACTGATTGTCGATGTCTGGCGCGAGGTCTGTCGCCACCTCGAAATCCACGTGTCAGTCGAAACACTTTTGTCCCGCGTGGCCGAGGAAATTCCACTTGGCGCGCTAATTATTCGGCGCATTGAACGGCAGCGTTCGAGCCTCGAAACGGTCGCATCAGGTGTCGCGCGGGCCGACACACCGGTCATCGCCGGCAAGACAACACTCACTGAAAATGAGTTAGCCCATCTTCTGAAGTGGTGCAAACACGGACGATTGGCGACCAGACAAAAGAGCAACACGGCCGCACAGTTGAAAAGGCAGTTCTCCCCGCCGGGACTCGGCGAATTTCCGACCGAGTGGTTGGAGACGCTGCCGGCTGACATTCCGTTGGTCGTGGGACCCCTCACAAACGAGCGGAAAACACCGCTTGGATTGATTGTGGTTGTCGGACGCAAAGGCCGTCCATTCACTGCGCACCACGTCGAGCTCGTGCAACAACTGTTGGAGCCGTTCGCTGCCGCGCTCGAAAACGACTCGCGATTGCGGGAAATGCAGGCGCTGCGAGAGGCCCTCGAGGCCGATAAGCAGGCGCTTTTGTCGCGGCTCGATCGCCAGGACATTACCGACTCAATCGTCGGCGCGGAGACGGGGCTGCGGCCCGTCATGGAGCGCGTCGAACAGGTCGCCGCGTCGGATGTTCCGATTCTGATCCTGGGAGAGACCGGCTCGGGGAAGGAGGTCATTGCGCGGGCCATCCACCGCCGCTCGCGACGCGCGTCGGGCCCCATCCTCCGTGTCAATTGCGGGGCGATCCCGCCGGAGTTGATTGATTCGGAGCTGTTCGGACACGAGCGAGGCAGCTTTACGGGGGCCGCGTCGACGCGCAACGGATGGTTCGAGCGTGCCGATGGCGGGACGTTGTTTCTCGACGAAATCGGAGAGCTTCCTGCAGCGGCCCAGGTGCGAATGTTGCGCGTACTACAAGATGGTTCCTTCGAGCGCGTCGGCGGCCATACTCCGATTACGGTCGACGTTCGTCTTGTGGCGGCTACCAACGCCGATCTTCCCGCCCTGATCGCGCAGGGAAAGTTCCGGGAGGATCTCTGGTACCGCATTAACGTGTTCCCCATTCACCTTCCCCCGCTCCGCCGACGTCCGGCCGACATACCGGCGTTCGCTGCCCATTTCGCCGCTCGCGCCGGAAAGCGTCTGGGGGGCCGCGAGCTGGCTCCCACACCGCGCGACGTCGCCTTACTGATGGCCTATTCGTGGCCCGGGAATGTGCGCGAACTGGCCGCGGTCATCGAGCGCGCGGTGATCCTCGGAAATGGCCGCCGGTTGGAGATCGCACAAGCGCTCGGATCTCCGGCTGCGATCGAATCGCCCAGTGCGTCGCCTGGCGATTCGAAACGGCGCGGCAAGATCGAGAGCACAACTGCCGGCGAGACGATTCGGTCGCTCGACGACTCGGCGCGTCAGCACATCGAGAACGCGCTCACGGCGACGCTCGGACGCGTGGAAGGTCCCTTCGGGGCCGCCCGGCTGCTCGGAATCAATCCACACACGCTCAGGTCGCGGATGCGCAAGCTTGGGATCGACTGGACGCGGTTTCGAAAGTCGCCAATTCCGCCACCCGACCCTGGCGGGGCAACGGTCGCCGATTAGGCATTCGCCCCCTGACTGAGCCGTATTTTCTCCGCCAGGCCTCGATTCCTCCCATTGTTGAGAAAATCAGCAGAGATGATTGACGGCCGACTCGGAACCAGCGTATCGTGGCTGACGAGGGTTCGGACCGGAGCGGTGCGCTTGGTCGCCTGGGGCGACAGACGCGGGTTATTCGCATGCGCTTTCGGCTCCCACGAGATGCGAACGGCAAGCCGCTGCAAAAGGGGCTTGCCATTGTGCTCTTGTCCGGCCTGTTCTTCGGGATCTCAGGAATCCCCGTCGTAAGCCCTCCCCGCAAGGATCACTCCCGCCCTTATCCGTGCCAAGACCACCCGTGCGGTTGCGCGTCCGCCGACGAGTGCTGGCGCCACTGTTGCTGCATGACGAACAAGCAAAAGGTGGCGTGGGCGCAGCAGCACGGCGTGACGCCACCCGATTTCGTCGTGGCAGCCGCCGCGAAAGAAGAGGCCGAGCAGCCGGCGCAAGCTAGCCATCACGACGAGAGATGCAAGAGAGCGGACGACGCACAGAGCGAGGAACCCGCCTGCTGCCGAGCCCGCCACCGTCATCACGACGTTGCCGCAGCCGAGGAAGCAAGCGGGAAGCAGGGGAAGAGCGAATCGCGCGTCAGATTGGCTCTGAACGACCTGGCCCGACAGTGCCGGGGACTGTCGCAGATCATTATGTTGTTTGCCGGGGCCCTTCCCTGCGTGGTTTCTGCCCCGTGGCGACCCGCAGAGCCTGTCGTCGGATCTGTGATCGAAGCCGCTCCCCTCGGCGTGAGCGCCGATCTATCGCCGCCCATTCCACCGCCCAAGCTTCGTGATGGTGTCGCCGCCTGAACGGGTCGAACTCTCTAGCGACTGCAGCCTGGCAGCTGCTCGGCTGAATCCTGCGCGAGAGTCGCCGGTTCTCTTGTTTCACGGCGTGCTCGCCGCGCGCTCACGAAGCGCTACTGCGGTCCGAATCCTCTCCGTGGTTGGATTCGTGAGCGCGTGACGAGACGCCGTGGCTCAACTAACCATGGTTGAATAACGCGTCGTTTCAACCGACTGCAATTTCGAATGGTGCGTCGTTCCGCGCACTCGCGCGGGACTCGGCTGCATTCATTCCGAACTCAACGAGAGCGAACATGAGTCTTTCCACTCGAACAGACAGCTTCCGAAGTTACAGAAGGACCGGTTTCACGGTCGTCGAACTGCTCGTCGTCATCGCCATCATTTCCATTCTGATTAGCCTGCTCTTGCCGGCCGTGCAGGCGGCTCGCGAGGCGGCTCGCTACACGCAGTGCCGTAGTAATCTCAGGCAGCTGGGAATCGCGATGCACAATTATCACGACGCCTTCTCGATGTTGCCGCCGCTGATCTCCTCGTTCGGCTCAACGGAGTTGTACGACCCGGAATACAAGACCGATTCGGACGGGTTCTCGGTGCAGGCCCGGTTGTTGCCTTACATGGAACAGGGGAACCTCCAGCACCTGCTCAATTTCAGTCAGCCGGGATTCTTTGGCGCCTACAACAACGAAACCCCCAATCCACTGTTCGCTACCGCCTTCGCGACGCCCGTCCCCCTGTTCCTTTGTCCGAGCGATCCGACACCCTCTCAGATCATGGGCTACGACGGGTACGTCTACGCCTGCAACAGCTACTTCGTCAGCTACGGCAGCGGGACGGCGGTGAACTACGACCCCCGCATGCCCACTGACGGCGTCTTCTTCAGGAATTCGAGCATCAGGTTCCGCGATGTGACCGACGGCCTGTCCAATACGATCTTTATGAGCGAGTCGATTCGCAGCACGGGTTCTGATGAGACGTTGCCCGCCGGCACGCCGCCGCCGTTCCCGTATCAAAAGACGCTGAATGGTTCGACGGGACTCAACTCCACCCAGCAATTCAGTGGCGGTCAACCGCTGCAAGGGCTCCCCGTCACTGGCAATCCTTGGACACCTTACAAGGGCCCAGGCGGCATGCTCTACAACCCCGACCTGTCGACCGTCTGGGTGCAGTTGACCGGCTGGCGCGGCGCAACCAGCAACGCCTTGCGAGGTCGCGGCACGACGTGGGCTTTTCCCGGTCAGTGCGCCACGCTGACCAACGGCTACAACCCTCCGAACAGCCGCATTCCCGACCTCGTGACGCACTTCACTGGGTTTTTTGGTCCACGGAGCTGGCACCCCAGCGGAGCCTTCGTGCTGATGGGGGATGGATCCGTCCAATTCATGGCCGACGCTTTGGATGTCTCCATCTGTCACGCTCTGCACAGCCGCAACGGCGGCGAGATGACAACCGGAGCCTTTGCGGAATAGGGCGATGCCGCTCGCTCGGCGGCCTTTCCCCCCCCCGCGGAGTGGGGCGCACTTTCGTCCGTCCCACAGCGTCTAGAGTGGGAGGGACGAACGCTTGGTGGGAACAAATTCACAGCGGTGTGGTATTCGACACAGCTTTCTGATTCACCCAGATCCCGAAGACGGCGGCTCGGCCATGAATGAGATTCCCGCGGCAGCCCTCAAGACCTGGCCCGATTATCGGGCCGTCTGGCGCTGGCACTTCTATGCCAGCCTGTTCTGTATCCCGTTTGTCATCGTCTTGTCGATCAGTGGGGGGATCTATCTCTTCAAGGACGAGGTCGAGGCCTGGCAAGACCGCCCCTACGACCACCTCGAAGTCCACGGACCGCCTGCAGCCGCTGCCGAGCAGATCCGCGCTGCCGTCGCCGCGGTTCCGGACGGAGGGTTTGACGGCTACCAGCTGCCGGAGTCCGCCACGGCTGCGGCCCAGGTTCTCGTCCGCCAGCACGACCACGTCGTGCGCGTCTACGTGCATCCGGAAACGCTCGCGGTGCTGCACACGGTGCAGGAAGACGAGCGACTGATGGGCATCGTTCGCAAACTGCACGGCGAGCTGCTGGCGGGCGAGTACGGCTCGATGGTCGTCGAGCTGGCTGCCTCGTGGACGATCATCATGATTGTGACCGGTCTCTTTCTTTGGTGGCCGCGCCAGGCGCGCGGCCTCGCGGGCGTTCTCTATCCGCGCTTCGACGGCGGTTCGCGGATGATGTGGCGCGACCTGCACGCGGTCACCGGTGTATGGATCTGCACGTTCGCCTTGTTCATGCTCGTTTCCGGACTGCCCTGGGCAAAGTCGTGGGGCAATTACCTGCGGACTGTGCGCCGGCTCACGGGCACCGCGTCGGCCCGCCAAGACTGGACGATCGGAGGCAAGCAAGTCGCCGATGATCGGACCAGTGGAGAGTCGGACCAACACGTCGGACACGATCATCACGGCGGAGGCAGACGCCGGCGCGGCGGAGAACGTCTGCCGAAGGACTTGTCCGCCGTCGACCGCGTCATAGCTGTGGTCCGGCCGCTCGATTTGCCGCCCCCCGTGGTGATCGGTCCACCGGCGCGCGGTACGGCACTTTGGACCGCCAAGTCGCTGACGGCGAATCGACCCAAGCGGGTCGATCTGACTGTTGACGGTGAAACGGGCGACGTCGTCACCCGCCAGGATTTTGCAGGCCGTCAGCTGATCGACCAGGCCGTCGCGGTGGGCATCGCCGCGCACGAAGGGCGTCTCTTCGGTTGGCCCAATCAATTGCTCGGATTGCTGACGGCGGCCGGCCTCGACTTGATTTGCGTCAGCGGACTCGTGATGTGGTGGAAACGGCGAGACCACGGTGTCTTGGGCGCCCCGAAGGTCGTGCTCAGGCCGCGGGTCTCCTTCGGTCTGCTCGCGCTCGTCGTGATGTTCGGAGTCTATCTGCCGCTCTTCGGCACGTCGCTCATTGCCGTTTCGTTGGTAGAGAGGCTGGTTCTGCGGCGGATTCCTCGCGTGCGTGATTGGCTCGGGCTTTCTGCGCCGCGGCCTGCGCCCGAGGGTTGAGGCTGCTCATTACGGGTCTCTTGCGATGAACCACAAACTGCGAATCGGTGCCTTGGCTGCGTGCGTGGCCCTGCTTTCGGGGTGCGGCCAGCGACCGGTCACGGGCGGCACGCCGGGCATCCTGACTTACCACGGCAAATTGCCCTCCGACATTTGCGTGACGGTCCATCGAGTGGAGGGCAGCGCAACCGAACCGATCGGCTTCGGCGTCACGGCCAACGACGGCACATTCCACCTCGTGACGAATGCGGC
>DASPSM010000165.1:0-3899 GCA_035623955.1 Planctomycetaceae bacterium | reverse complement strand
CCCTTCGCCCGCTGGGCGCGGTCACCATCGGCTACATCCCGGACGCGAGCCATTACTTCGACTTCCATCATTCCTCACGCGATCGAATCGACGCGGTCAACGCCGAAGAAGTGCAGGCGGGAGCCGGCGCGATGGCGACCCTCACGTATCTGATCGCGGAGAAGGGACTCTAGGGGAACGCGACGCGCCTCGGCATCAAGCCACGCGGCTATTTCCGCGGGCGCGGCTCGTGCTGATCGACTAGGATCTGGTTGCCGTCCGGATCGAACAGCACGAAGCTCGCCGGCCCCGTGCTCGACTCGTCGGCCTTGGTGGCCGGCTTGAGGCCGCGGCTCGCGAGCGTTCGCTGGATGTCGCGGACGTCATCAAAGTCCGGCAATGTGGCGCCGGTGCGGTCCCAGCCCGGGTTGAATGTCAGGATGTTCTTCTCAAACATCCCGTGAAACAGCCCGATGGTGCTGGCGTCGTTCTGCAGGATCGAAAAGTTCTGGCCGTTGCCTCCGACCACGCGAAAGCCAAGCTTCTCATAAAAATCGCGAGAAGCCTTGAGATCCTTGACGGCAAGGCTGATTGAGAAGTTTCCCAGGCGCATGGCCGTGTGTCCTTTGGGGTCGGCTTTAAGGGGGGCCGGAGAGCTTGGAGGCACAAAGCACGCCAAAATCCACAGGGTCAGACCTAAAATGATTCTCTTCACGGAAGGTTCCTCGACGATTCCCTGGCGGCATCAGTGAGCAACGACGCCAGCATCCTATCCCCCGATAAAGGGAGGTCTTGCCAAATCTTGCGAACTTCGGAAAAACGTCGAAGGTCGACGACGGCGACGTATCTCGAACGGGTCAACCTCGCCATCGATCACATCGTGACCCACCTGCACGAGCCTTTGCGTCTGCGGCAGATCGCCGGAGTCGCGAGGCTTTCGCCCTTCCACTTCCACCGCGTGTTCCAGGCCCTCGTGGGCTCGACACCCGCGGACTTCGTCAAGCGCCTGCGACTCGAGAAAGCAGTGGGCATAATGGCCGGCGCGCGGAGCCCGTCGCTCACCTCGATCGCTCACGCCTGCGGGTTTTCGTCGTCGTCTGACTTCTCACGCTGCTTCAAGCAACACTTTCAAGTGACTCCTCGCGAGTTCGACGTCGAAGCGTGGCGAAGGGCCCGCGGCGACCGGCTCGAGGCAACGGTGCAGCAGCAGTCGGATCGGCCGCACCTGGAGCGCCTCCCCCAGCGGCATAATCCCGACAGATTCCGAGTGAGAATTTGCGGCCTCGCCGTCCGCAGCGTGGCGTACATCCGCGTTGCTCGGCCGTATCAGGGTGATTCGGTCCTGAAAGCCGCCCAGCGTCTGGTTGCCTGGAGCGAACGCCTGGGATTCGCCGACGGCCAGTGGCTCGGCTACCAATGGGACAACCCGGAGATCACGTCGCTCGAAGACTGCCGCTACTACGTCGCCGTCGAAGCCGAGCACTTCGCACCAAAGGGCGAAGTGGGCCGATTCCGCTTCCCGCCAATGACCGTGGCGGAAGTCGAAATCCGCGGCGACCTTGAACTCGAACTCCGCGCGTTGCAATGGCTTTATGGCACCTGGCTGCCGCGCAGCGGCTACGTGCCGGACGATCACCCTTGCTTCGAGGCCTGGATTGGCCGGCCCTTCGCGCGCGGAACCGAGCACTTCGAGCTGCGCCTGCAATTGCCGATCCGGCGACTCTAGGTTGATGCAGCGAATCGGCGGGCATGCTGAGTTTGCCCGCCGCGACAGATCGATAACTGCCCACTAGAATTCAGGGCGACTCCTGCTATCGAATCCCGGACGGAGCCCGTTCGCCTTGACTCTCAATGCCACGTCAGTGCTGGGCAGCAACGGGCGGATCGCTCGGCGTTTGGAATGCTACGAGCATCGGCCGCAGCAGCTCGAGATGGCCGAAGCCGTCGCGCGGGCAATTGCCGAGTCGCGACACCTCTTAGTCGAGGCCGGCACGGGCGTCGGCAAGAGTTTCGCCTATCTGGTGCCGGCCATTCTGGCGGTGACTGCGGATGGCGACGAACCGGGCCGCCCTGAAAAGCCACGCAAACCGCTGGTGATCTCCACGCACACGATCAGCCTGCAGGAGCAGCTGATCACGCGCGACATTCCGTTTCTGCGGTCGGTGTTGCCCGTGGAGTTTTCGTGCGTGCTGGCCAAGGGGCGTGGGAACTACATCAGTCTGCGGCGGATGAACGCGGCCGTCGAACGGGCCCGGTCGATCTTCTTTCAGGAGCAGGAATTCGAGCAGCTGAAGACGATCCTCGACTGGGCGCGACGCACCACCGACGGCACTCGCAGCGACCTGTCGATGCGGCCGCTGCCCAACGTCTGGGACGAAGTCGCGAGCGATCGGGGCAACTGCCTGGGAAAGAAGTGCCCCACTTATAACGAGTGCTTTTACTACCAGGCTCGGCGGCGCATTTGGGACGCCGACGTGCTGGTCGTCAATCATGCGCTCTTTTTTTCCGACCTGGCGCTAAGGCGGGAAGGGGTGAGCCTGCTTCCCGATTACGAAGTGGTCGTGCTGGACGAGGCGCACACGGTTGAGGCCGTCGCTGGCGAGCGGATGGGGCTGGCGCTCACCAGCGGGCAGTTCGATTACCTGCTCAACAAGCTCTACAACGACTACACGCAGCGCGGCCTGCTCGTGCATCACAAGCTGGTCGATGCCCAGCGGTTGGTTGACCGCATCCGCCACGGCGTGCGCGACCTGCTCGAAGACATCCGCGACTGGCAGCAAGTTCACGGCAGCGAAAATGGCCGCTTGCGACAGCCGCTGGAGCTCGCGAACAAAGTGACGCCAGCGCTCAGCGAGCTGGCTGCGTCGATGGGGTCGGCTGCGAAGAACATCGCGAGCGAGGAACAAGCCATCGAGCTGACTGCCGCTTCGCAGCGGTGTGTCGAGTTGGGGCAATCGCTGGCGGCCTGGCTGAAACAGTCGCTCGAGGGTTGTGTTTACTGGATCGAGGTGCGGCAGGGAAAGCGGCCGCGGACCGAGTTGCACTGCGCACCGATCGAAGTCGGCCCGGTGCTCAAGAGCGAACTCTTCGATCGGGTCAAAACCGTGATCCTCACCAGCGCCACGCTGGCCGTCGGCAAGCGGAGCTTTGAATTTGTGAAACAGCGTGTCGGCGCGGCCGGCGCCGATGAATGCCGGCTGGGAAGCCCATTTGATTTCAAGCGGCAAGCCCGGCTGATTCTTGCCGATGGGATGCCCGATCCCTCCGCCAGCCCAGCCGAATATGAGAAGGCGGTCTGCGAGCGCATCCAGCGTTACGTGACTCAGACGCAGGGCCGGGCGTTTGTGTTGTTTACCAGTTACCGCATGCTCAAGAGCTGTGCCGAGCGGCTGGCCCCATGGTTTGCGAAGCATCAATACACCCTCTACTGCCAGTCCGACGGGTTGCCCAATTCGCTGATGCTTGAGCGGTTCCGCAAGGACGGGGCGGGCGTGCTGTTCGGCACCGACAGCTTTTGGCAGGGAGTCGACGTGCCCGGCGAGGCGCTGTCGAACGTGATCATCACCAAGCTCCCCTTCAGCGTGCCGGATCATCCCCTGCTGGAGGCGCGGCTGGAGGCAATCCGCGAGCGGGGTGGGAATCCCTTCGTCGAGTACCAGGTGCCCGAGGCGGTGATCAAATTGAAGCAGGGCTTCGGCCGCCTGATCCGGCGCAAGGGAGACACGGGACAGGTCGCCATCCTCGACCCCCGCATCCGCAGCAAACCGTACGGCCGGCAGTTTCTCGATAGCTTGCCGGAATGCACGTTGACGATCGACGCAGGCGACGCCGATTAGGCGACGGCGATTAATGGTGGGCGTCGGCCTGCCCGCTCTTGGGGCGCTGCTTATGGCAAAAAGACCTTCGCCAGCTCGGCCAGG
>DASPSM010000151.1:0-5881 GCA_035623955.1 Planctomycetaceae bacterium | reverse complement strand
CTGGTGGGCGATCACGTCGCAGGCTTGGCTCAGCTCAATTACTCGCTTGGGCTCGGATTGGGGATTGTGGCGGCCGTGACGGCGACGTTCGGCAATCTGGCCGCTTACTCGCAACGCAACGTCAAGCGGCTGCTGGCCTATTCGACCATTGCGCACGCCGGTTACATGCTGATGGCCGTCGCGGCGATGATGGTCATCGCGAACGGCCCCAAAGTCCCCAACGTCGACGTGTCGTTTAACGTCACACGGTCGATCGAAGGGCTGCTCTACTACCTCTGCGTTTACATGTTCATGAACCTGGGCGCGTTCGCGGTCGTGGCCCTGATCCGCAACGAGATCTTCAGCGAAGAGATCGACGACTACAACGGCCTGGCCCAACAGGCTCCACGCTATTGCTTGTGCATGGCCGTCTGCATGTTCAGCCTGATCGGCTTGCCCCCGTTCGGCGGTTTTTTCGCCAAATGGTCGATTTTCGCGCCGCTGCTCGAGGCCGGCTACGTGAACAAGATGATGTGGGGCGTGCTCGTCATCGGCGGCGTCAACACCGTCTTCAGCCTGTTTTATTACGTTCGCGTGCTCAAGGCGATGTACATCGCCCCGCGACCTGCGGGCGCTCGTACCGCCGGTGAGTTTGGTCCGGCCGGCGCCTTTGCCCTGGTGCTCACGTTGCCCGTGCTCTTGACCGGAATCGGCGTCACACCCATCCTGCGCCTGACCCAGACCGCTGCGGCCTCGATCTTTGAGCCCTCGCCGAAGACGCAGCTCGCGGGACTCGCACCTGAAAAGCCGGCCGACGAACCACCGTCCAAACTTTGACTCCCTTTGGCTCCGCGCTTCAACTGTCGGGTAAAACTCGTCTGATCAACGCAAGCTCGATGCAACAGAACGACGTGCTCAACGGTGTGCTGATCCTGCTGCGCCGCAGCCTGCTGCAGTATGCCGCCGAGGCATGGCCTTGGACGGGCTCCGGAGCGGAGGGCCCTCGAGCCGAGGTCGATCGGCTGATCGCCGCACAGGCCGAACGCGTGCGCCAGCTCGCCGATCTTTTGGACAGCCGACGGTGGACGATCGATTTCGGGGCCTATCCCGATTTCACGGATCTGCACTACCTGTCGCTGAACTTCGTGTTGCCGCACCTGGTCGAAAACGAGCGGACAATTGTCCGCGAGCTCGAGTTGGCGCTTCCGGCCTGCGCAGGCGATTCTGAGGGAACAGCCCTTGTGGCCGCGATCCTCTCCGAGGAATCCCAGGCACTCTTGGAGCTTCAGCGGCTCGCCGGCCCGCATCCGAGCCCGGCCGCACAAAGCGCTGCGTAGACGCCGCCCGCTATAATACGACGGGCTTTCGAGTTCGCGCGGCGAGCCCAAGCGCCGGGGAAGAAAAAAAAGCACCGGCCAGCGTACGCTGGCCGCTCGCCGAGTCAGTCCGCCCGGTGCGAGTCGAAAGTCGTTGCGAGATCTCACGTGCCGCAATTTGAGCTTGTCAGCGAATTCCAGCCGGCCGGCGATCAGCCCGAGGCGATTCGGTCGCTGGTGCGCGGTATCCGGGAAGGCAAGCGGAGCCAGGTGCTCTTGGGCGTCACCGGCTCGGGCAAGACCTTCACGATGGCCAACGTCATCGCCCAGATCCAGCGGCCGACGCTGGTCCTCTCGCACAACAAAACGCTCGCCGCCCAGCTCTTTGCCGAGTTCCGCGAGTTTTTCCCGAACAACGCCGTCGCGTATTTCGTCAGCTATTACGACTACTACCAGCCGGAAGCCTACATCCCGCAGCGCGACATCTATATCGAGAAAGATGCGTCGATCAACGAGGAGATCGATCGTCTCCGGCTGATGGCGACCAGCGCGCTCGTCAGCCGCCGCGACGTGATCGTCGTCGCCAGCGTGAGCTGCATTTATGGCTTGGGTTCGCCTAAGGATTACCTCGAGATGATGGTCCCGCTGCGCGTCGGGGATGCGGTCGACCGCGATGAGCTCTTGCTCAAGCTCGTGGACATCCACTACGAACGCAACGATCTCGACCCCTCTCGCGGGAAATTCCGCGTTCGCGGCGACGTGATCGAGTGCTGGCCCGCTTACGAAGAGTTCGCTTATCGCATCGAACTGTGGGGCAACCAGGTCGACGGATTGTCGATCATCAACCCGCTCACGGGGGAGGAGGTCCGGCGGCTTCCGGAAATCTATATCTACCCGGCCAAGCACTTCGTCCTGCCGCAGGACCGCATCGAGCGGGCGCTCTCGGAGATCCAGGGCGAACTGGACGAGCGCCTGGAGAACTTCCGCCGGCACGGCAAGCTCCTCGAGGCGCAGCGATTGGGAGCCCGCACGCGGTATGACATGGAACTGTTGCGCGAAGTGGGCTTCTGTCCTGGAATCGAGAATTACAGCCGCGCTCTTTCCGGACGCCAACCGGGCGAGCCGCCTTACACCCTGCTCGACTTTTTCCCCGACGATTTCCTGCTGTTCGTCGACGAATCGCATGCGACCGTGCCGCAGGTCCGGGGCATGTTCGCCGGCGACCATTCGCGCAAGACTACGCTGGTCGAGCACGGCTTTCGGCTTCCGATGGCGCTCGACAACCGCCCACTGAAGTTCGAGGAGTTCGATACTCGCCGCCGTCAGACAGTCTTCGTGTCCGCGACGCCGGCCGACTGGGAGCTCGAGCAGAGCGATGGCGAAGTGGTCCAGCAGGTGATCCGGCCGACTGGCTTGATCGATCCGTTGATTCGGGTGGAGCCGGCCCGCGGCCAGGTGCCGCACCTCTTACAGGAAATCCAAAAGCGTGCCGCCGTCAATGAACGCGTGCTGGTCACGACGCTCACCAAGCGCCTGGCCGAAGATCTCAGCTCCTACCTGATCGAAGAGGGAGTCCGCTGCCAGTGGCTGCATTCCGAGCTCGACGCCATTGAACGGGTGAAGGTGCTCCGTGAGCTGCGGGAGCAGAAATTCGACGCACTGGTCGGTGTCAACCTCCTTCGAGAAGGCCTCGACCTCCCCGAGGTGTCGCTGGTCGCGATTCTGGACGCCGACAAAGAGGGCTTCCTGCGCAGCGAGACCAGCCTGATCCAGACGATCGGCCGCTCGGCGCGTAACGTGAACGCCGAGGTCGTGCTCTACGCCGACAAGGTCACCGAGAGCATGCAACGAGCGCTCGACGAGACCAACCGCCGCCGTGCGCTGCAACTCGACTACAATGCCCAGCACGGCATCACGCCTGAAACGATCAAGAAGGCGATCCGCCGCGGAATCGAAGAGGAAGTGGCGGCCCAGCGCGTCGTGCAGGACGCGGCGGGGCTGCCGACGGTCGAGCAGTTCGTCACTCAGGAATATCTGAGCGAGCTCGAGGCCGAGATGCTGCGTGCGGCCGAACAGCTTGATTTCGAGCGGGCAGCGAAGCTGCGGGATCAAATCGTCGCGCTCAAAAAACGCCTTGGGCAAACGGTGTCTCAGGGCGACGACTCGGGCGGGTTCGCCGAGCCCAACCAGCGCCGCCGGGGACGCTATCGCTCGCGGAGCCCCCGGGGCAAGCGCGTCCCGTGGCCCGATAAGCCGTAGGGACCGCTTTGTCTTCTCTCAGCTCGCGAGGGCTCTTGGACGGCTCTGTCCGGCATCCTCTCCGCAAATCTGTCTGACCGCTCATCCTGTTTTCGCACGGGCTAAAAACTTCTTCCGGTCCAGCCGTTCTGCGGCAAGCCTTTGACCTATATTTCTCCATCGCCCGGCCGGCCCAGAGGTTCGCGCTGCCGCTGTCGGCCGCGCAGGCGTCAGGTCCGCTGCGATCGGCACATTCGATTGAACGCTGCCAAAGCAGGAAATGTCGATGCAAACGGCAGAAGTCGTCGTACTGTGGACTTCACTCGCGGTCGCGTTTTACGCGTATGTCGTGTATCCGCTTTTGGTCGCGATCGCTTCGCGTTTTGTCCGGGATGCGGCCTCAGCCCCTGAGCTCGACGCCACACGGTCTTTCCAGTGGCCCACCGTCAGTCTGCTGATCGCCACGCGGCGCGGGGAAAACGCAATTGTCGGCCGGCTGCGGAACGCGTCGGCGCTCAACTATCCACTCGAACGGCTGGAGATTCTGGTCGGCTGCGACGGCGAAGGCGACTTGACGGCGCTTTTGGCGCGGTCCTTCGACGATCCTCGCGTCAAAGTCGTGCAGCTGTCGGAACAGCGTGGCGCGTCGGCCGTCCTCAGCTCGTGCGCGGCGAAGGCAACGGGGGAAATCCTTGTCTTCTCGGACGTCAACACTTTGATGCGACCCGACGCCCTGCGCCGCCTGGTCAGACATTTTCAGCGAGTCGACGTCGGTGCCGTATGCGGGAAGCTTTTGCCCATCGATCCAACGACGGGCCGCAACCTGAGTGGCTGGCTTTGGAAGTTGGATGCCTCGATCGACGGCTGCGAGGCGCGGCTCGGCGCGGTTTCGCGAATCAACAGCGGGATCTACGCCGTCCGCAAGAGCCTTTATGCACGGCCTGCACCAATCGATCCAATCGACAAGCAGGCAGTGAAGCCAACTCCTAAAAAGCGCTATCGACTGGTCTATGACGAGACGGCGGTCGCCGTCGAAGAGACCCCGCCGACCATCGAGGCGGAGTTCCGCGCACGCCTGAGGACCGGCACCGAAAGCCGCAGGAGCCTGCAACAGCTTTGGTCCTATCTCGGCGCGCGGCCCTCGCTTGGGGTCGTGCTCTGCCGGTTACACAGGCGACTGCGGCTGGCCGGCCCGGCGCTGCTCTTGGCGGCCTTTGTGAGCAACGCGTGCTTGTCCAACGACCCGTTCTACTTGCACCTCCTGTTGCTGCATGAGTTGCTGTATCTCGCGGCTACGATCGCCCTGGTTTTCGCGATGGGAAGCAGCTGGCGCCGATTGCTGCGAGTTGCCGCACCCCTGGCGGCTAAGTGTGCCGAGCTGTCGCTCAAGGCGTGGCAGGCGATCCCCGGCCGGCGCCGCCGAATCGCGCTCAGGGCGCAAAACGGGACTGCAGCCAGACACGCCATTCGCTGACTTCGTGATCTCGCAGCACCAGCGCAAAAGTCGGCCGGCGATCCTGGACGCCGCGCGCTCCGGGCCGTTATCGTGAGCGACGAGGCAGCACCCATTAACGCTGCAGACAGCTTGGCGCGAGCCGGTAATGATGCGACATCCGACGACCGAGTCTATCGCGTCTGCGTCCACCTCTGACCCTCCGCCGGCCCGCCGCCAAAGCCGCTGGCAACGCATCTTGAGTCTTTTGTCGTGGATTTCGCTCGCAGGAGTGTTGGCGGCGACGGGGGTGGCGTGGTTCGTTTCGGAACAGACCTGGTGGGGAACGGTTTTCGTCTTTCTTCCCCGTCACGCGTTCCTGGCGGTTCCCGCACTACTGTTTGTCGTGTCGTCGTTTGTCTATCGGCGGTTGAAACTGGTGAATCTTGCGGGCATGTTACTGGCACTTTTCCCGCTGATGGGCGCGCGAATCCCACTGGCGATTGCATCGGAAGAGAGCAATGGCCTGCGCATCGTCAGTTGTAACGTGCAGCGATACGAGCCCGATTTTGATTCGGTGCTTGGTGAGATTCTCAGCCACAAGCCCGATGTCGTCGCACTGCAAGAGGCGCTTTGGGTCGATCCGCGCCTGGGTCCGGCGTTTCCCGGCTGGCACACGATTCAGGAGGATGAATACTGGATTGCATCTCGCTATCCGCTGAGGCGGATCGGTCTTTGCCACTCGACAACCTTCGACCGCATCTCGGGCCTGTCGGTGGAAATTGAAACCCCGCAGGGCCCGATTGTTCTGCACAGCCTGCATCTGACGACGGCTCGCTGGGGGTTCGCGGAGCTGTCCGTTTCGTCAATTCTCGACGGCGCCGGCACGGCTCTTGTCGAGAAGCACACGCGGTTG
>DASPSM010000137.1:0-9863 GCA_035623955.1 Planctomycetaceae bacterium | reverse complement strand
GCCTGTCGTTTGCGCGAGTCGATGGGCAAACGCGGTTCACGATGTCGCTGGCAGCCGGCCCGTCGCAGGACGTACCACTCTTGCCGCGAGAGACTCGATCCCCGATTGGAAATTCTGTTGCGAGTTTGACATGAGCCACGTGTTGATCGTCGACGACGAACCGAGCATCTGCTGGGGCTTTCGCGAGCTGTTGGCTGACGAGGGATACGACGTCAGCGTGGCTTCCTCGGCCGAAGAAGCCCTGGAGCTTGCCGACCGCACGGTGCCCGATGCCGTCGTACTCGACGTGCGGCTGCCCGGGCGCGACGGACTGTCGACGATTCAAGATCTCCGTCGCCGCATCGGCCGGGCGCCGATCATCGTGATCACGGCGTTCGGCAATCTCGACACGGCCGTTCGGGCACTCGGAGAGGGGGCCTACGATTACCTCACCAAGCCGTTCGACCTCGACCAGGTCTCCGACGTGCTGCGCCGGGCGCTGCGGCAGCCCCCGGCGACCGCGGCGACTTCCGCCACCGACGAGCAGCCGCTCGCTCCCGAGAGTTTCATCGGGACGTCGCCGGCCATGCAGTCGGTCTTCAAGCAGATCGCGCTGGTGGCTCCCTCCGACGTCCCCGTGCTGATCACGGGCGAAAGCGGCACAGGCAAGGAACTGGTCGCACAGGCCATCCATCGGCACAGTCGCAGAAAGGACGCCCCCTTCCTGCCGACCTGTCTGGCCGCGCTGAGCGCGGGCCTGATCGAGAGTGAGCTGTTCGGCCACGTGCGCGGCGCGTTCACGGGCGCGGAACAGGCGCGGCAGGGACTGCTCGAGCTGGCCGACGGCGGGACCGTTTTTCTCGACGAGATTGGCGACGTGCCGCTCCCAGTGCAGGTGAAGCTCTTGCGGGCCATCGAGCAGCACGAAGTCACGCCGGTGGGCGATGCCCGGGCCCGCCGCACCGATTTTCGCGTGCTGGCGGCCACCAATCGGCCACTCGACGAGCTTGTGGCGCGAGGCGAATTCCGAGAGGACTTGTTCTACCGGCTCGGAGTCTTCCACATCCACGTGCCTCCGCTCCGCGAGCGGGCCGAGGATATTCCGCTCTTGGCACGGGCCTTCCTGCGATCGGCCGCGGTCGACGGCCGGATCCCGACCGTGTCGGAAGGGGCGCTCGGCGAATTGTCGTCGCGGCGATGGCCGGGTAACGTCCGCGAGCTGCGAAATGCGGTCGAGCGCGCCGCTCTGGTGGCGCGCGGCGGCGAGATCGAAGCCGATCATTTTCCCCCTCCGCCGATTACCGCGACGACCAGCCGCTCGTCGGCCGAGGAATTGAAACTCGCCACTTCGAATTGGGCCGACGAATCTCTCGCCGACCCTCAACGCGGAGAGTTGCTCGAAGCCTTTCTGCGTGTGGCCGAGCCGCCGCTGCTGAAAGCCGCACTGGCACATTGCGGCGGCAATCGGGCAGCGGCCGCGAAAATGCTGGGCATCCACCGAGCCACTTTGCGGCAAAAGTTGAGCGATTACGCGCTCAACGACGACTGACGATTCATTCGGGCTATCCGAACGCCGAGGCTGTCAACTCGCCTTTGGTCACGGTGACCGCCTGACCGCCGAGAATTGCGCGATCGTTGGCGACGCGGACGTGCACCACGCCGCCGCGAGGGGAGGCCTGGTAGGCGACAAACTCGCTCTTGCCGAGCCGCTTCTGCCAATAGGGGCCCAGGCAGCAATGGGCCGAGCCGGTGACGGGGTCCTCGTCGACTCCGGAGGCGGGGGCAAAGAAACGGGAGACGAAATCGAACGGTGGGATCGCAGAGCGGCAGGTGACGATCGTGCCACGCACCGGCTCTGCCGCGAGACGTCTGAAGTCGGGCTTCATTCGTCGCAGAACGTCCTCGGACTCGACTTCGACGAGATAATCGAAGCGGCTCTTGCCGACGTACTGCGCCGTGACACCGAGTGCCGGCAAGAGATCGGCAGGCGGGTCGATCTTTTCGTCAGGATTGAGCGGGAAGTCGAGCTCAATCCGGCCGTTGTTCGGGGCCGCCGTGAGGGTCCCGCTTTTTTTCGTCGCGAAGCGAATGGGCCGGCTCGCCGGCGCTATCCCTTCTTCCCAAAGCGCGTGGGCCGAGGCCAGCGTCGCGTGTCCGCACAGGGCGACCTCGGTGGCCGGCGTGAACCAGCGGAGATCGAACCCGTCGGCGTTACGGACGAGATATGCCGTCTCAGAGTGCTTCATTTCCGCTGCGAGATTCTGCAGCCAGCGCTCGTCGCGCCATGCCGGCAGCAGGCAGACGGCCGCGGGGTTGCCTGAAAACGGACGGTCCGTGAACGCGTCGACCAAAAGTAACGGGATTCCCAAAGATCACCTCCCCAAGACAAAAGCATGAGCCTCTTGCGAACGCAGACCGCCGGTCCGACAATTCTCCGAAAACCAGGTTCTTGAACTGGCCGGTCCCGAAGAGAGACACGCAGCATGAGCCAGGGTTCGAGCGATTCGGCTCCCGAACATTCGCCCGTCGAAAAACCGCGTCGACCACTCCCCCCCGCTCCGGTCGCCGACCTGATCGGCTTCGAGATTACGTCGGGAGCTGACGGCCGCGCGGTGATGACTCTCCAAGCCGGCCCGCAGCACGCCAATCCGATGGGGACGCTGCATGGCGGCATTCTATGCGATATCGGCGACGCGGCCATGGGCTACGCCTTCGCCTCGACGCTGGCCGAGGGCGAAACGTTCACTACGATCGACCTGCGGGCTAATTTTTTTCGGCCCGTGTGGAATGCCGTCTTGCGAGCCGAGGCAATCGTTGTCCACCGTGGCCGCACGGTCGGCTACGTCGAATGCGATGTCACCGACGAGAAAGGCCGCGTGGTGGCCAAGCTCAGTTCGACGTGCATGGTGCTGCGGCTGGACAAGGCGGCAGGGCGGTGATCCGGCGGCAGGCAAAGCCCCTATTGCTGCTTGCCCTTCGTCAGCTCCATGAACGCCGTCTCGAGGTTCACTTCCTCCTCGCGGAAGAGCTGGAGCTTGAAGCCGGCTTGCAAGAGGCGGGTCGGCAGCTCGCTGTAATCGACCACATCCTTCTTGAGCGTGGCGATAATCAGCCCGTTCTTGATCGAAACGGCTCGCACTTCGTCGCACTGTTCCAAGAGCCTCGCGGCCGGGTCGGGGTTGCCGCTCACGCGGATGTGCAGCATCTGGGCTTCGCGGGCTTTGCGCATCACTTCATCGACGTAGCCGTCGACGATCATGTGTCCTTTTTCGATCATGCCGACGCGCGTGCAGACGTCGGCCAGCTCGGGGAGGATGTGGCTGGAGACGATGATCGTCTTGTGCAATTCGCCCAGCCGCTTGAGCAGGTTGCGGATCTCGATGCGGGCCCGCGGATCGAGGCCGCTGGCCGGCTCGTCCAAGAGCAGCACTTGCGGCTCGTGCAACAGCGTGCGCGCCAGGCCGATACGCTGCGTCTGCCCGCGGGAGAGCTGATTGACCATCGCGTCGCGCTTGAAGGCCATGTCGACCAGATCGAGCTTCTCCTCGCAGACCTTTCGTCGGCTCGAGCCGTTGATCCGATAAGCCGACGCGAAGAACTCGAGGTACTCCATCACGGTCATGTCGTCGTAGACGCCGAAGAAGTCGGGCATGTAGCCGACCAGCCGGCGGATCTCTTGCGGATCGGTGTAGATCGACTTGCCGCAGACGTAGGCCTCGCCGTAGTCGGGGTTGAGCAGCGTGGCGATCATCCGCATCGTGGTGGTCTTGCCCGACCCGTTAGGGCCAATGAACCCGAAGACGTCCCCTTCGTCGAGCTTGAGATCGATTTCGTTGGCGGCGATCAGGTTGCCGTACCGCTTGGTCAGCTTGCGGGTCTCGATCACGTTTGGTCCTCGGTCTCAATCTGCCGGAGAAATTCGGCCAGGCAACGAAATGGGATCTGGGGATCAGCCTTCTTCGTGGTAATGCATCTGCTTCACGGGCAACGCGATGCGCACGTACGTGGAACTTTGCTGGGGCTCGACGGCCTGTCCGTCGATCTTCCAACGGGTCGGCGCGCGGCGAACGCGTCCGATGAGCACGGCACGGTTGAGATCGAGCAGCGGACTCCAATCAAACGCTCGCAATGCCCCGTTTCCCAGCCCGGTGTACAGCGACCCCCCCGCTTCGTTGTGGAAGGTCACCATTCGCAGAATGTCGAGCGGGTTGCGGTCGAGCGGATCGTAGTCGGCGTGCTCGGTTCGCAGCTCGTCGAGTTTGCCGAGCTTCGATTCCACGAGGGTTTGCGTCGCGCCGGTGAGGTACCCGCCCAGCTCCCGTTGCGAGGCCGTTTGCGGAGCCCACGGCACGTCGGGCAGCATGGGTAACGGCCGTGCTTGAGCATCGAGTCGCGGGTAAAAAACCTGGTGGCCGAAGGCGACCATCCAGTCCTCGATCGGCTCCGCGAAATGATGCGTCAAGGTTCCTCCCAAATGGCCCAGGCCGCGGCTTTCGAGCTGGCTTTCGACGAGCCCGAGCGTTTGCGACGACCACTCGGCTTCGAGATTCTTCGTCGACCAGATGGCGATCGGCAGCTCTTCGAGTTCACGGCAGCCGGCGCTGGCGGCGTAGCTCGGGCGCGAAATCTCGGCACCTCCGGCGCGGTACATTCCGCCGTACGTTGCTTCGGGCCGTCCGCGCCAGCAGATCCGCGGAGCGACCGAGTCCGAGCCGCCGGACTTGCCAGTGTTAAGCCGCGGGGCATTGGATTCGGCCGACACGTCGTAGCGCCGATTGTCGGGACTGTAGATCAGCGTGTAGGAATGGGCCTGTGCCCAGCCGCTGCCTGCGTCGACGTCGAGGACGTCGAGTTGATTGACCAGCACGCGATCGCCCTTGGCTTCTTTGCTCCAATAAATCGTCGCGCCGGCCGCGGCCAGGGCGACGAGCGGAAAGGTGATCCACGTCAGCTCCGGCCGACGAAGCAATTTGTGAACGACCAGGAAATCGAGCGGGCCGACAACGAGCACCAGGGCCGCAAGCAGACCCATCACGTGCCAGATGGTGAAGCGGGAGACGGGCGCGAACTCGTCGAGCGACGCGTCGAGCTGCGTTGCCAGTTCCGTGATCCCGGTCTGCGTCAGCCGGTTGGAGATGGTTTGCGAGCGCCGCGCCTGATTTTCCTCGATGTCGAAGATCCGCAGGGCCAGGTCCGAGGCCGCGCTCCAATTGGCAAGCTGCGGCGCGTTCAGATCCAATCCGAAAACCGTCACGCGTCCCAGGCCGTACGCCGCGCGGCACAAAAGCGGGCCGGCGAGCGACGGCACCTGCTCCTGGCCGCCCGGCGCGCTCAGGTTCGCCGCTTCGAGCGACTCGTCGCCCGGCGGCATGATCCGCGAGCTTTGTCGACAGTAGCTCTCGACCGGACTGAGGTCGCGCAATTTCACGGTCCCTTGGATCTTGACCGGGAGCCACGAGGCCAAAGCGGCGGCGCGCTTGGCAAAATCACTTGCGTCGCGACCGATCGAAATCACAAGGTGCCCGCCGCCGCGTACCCACTGCTCGAGCGCGCGGCCGCGCAATTCGTCCAAGTCGAAGCGTTCCGTGAGGAGGATCGCATCAAAAGAGTCGTACGCATCGGGCCGCGTTGGAAGCGCCGCGAAAGCATCGACGTCAACGATCGCGGTAAACGTTCGCGTCGTGGAACCTGCCGCTCCGGGCGTGTTTTCGTTTCCCGCGGTCAGCAGCTGCCCGATCCGCCCGATGTCTGGCTTAACGGTGCCTGCGGCGGCGTCGCGGGGGGCCTGAACGTTGGCGACCAGATAGACCGACTGACGCAGCGGAGTCCGGACCTCCGCCTCCTGATCCCCGGAGACTCGTAGCGCCTTGTCGGTGAGCAGCCGTTCGCCCTCCAGCACTCGAACGCGCAGAGTCCCATCGAGACGCCCCATCTTGAAGAGCAGACCGATCGACGGCACTGCCCCCCGGCCTTTCGCGATCGCGTCGAGCGGTTCGCTGCGGTAGGTGACTGCCGAACCGTCAGGATCGGGCGCATCGACCTCAAGGCGTACATCCCCAGCTGGGGGCGACGGCAAGGAGACTTCAAGTGGGGTCCAACGACCGACTTTGAAGGCGCCGGCCAAGCCGACGCGGATGTCCGTAGTCGGCACTGCGGACCCGGAGGGGTCGGCCCCCTGAGTCGGGCCAGCCGGAAGGCACAACAACACAATGGCCGACAACAGAACGGCCGACAGCAAACGGGCCGGCGGTGCTGCGGCGGCACGTCGCACGAGGGGAGAAATGGCGTGTCTCACGGGAAAAGGGGCGTCCAAAGCGCGTTGGGAGCGGGAGCGAAACACTCATGATACGCCGGAATTGCACAATCTGCGAAGCGAACGGGGCCGACTTTTCGATCCCGGCGGAGGTAACCGCGCGTGGGGGTCCGGTCACTCCACAAAAACCCGCTGCATCAGGGCGGCGCAGCGATTGATCCCCTCGATTGAGATGGTGTGCGGGCCATTGAAGGCCACGAATTCGACCGAGAGCCCCGACTCCACCAGCATGTCCCTCAGCGCGAGGGCCCCCACGTAAGGCAGCAGCGGATCGAACTTTCCGTGAGTCTGCAGCACCCGCAGTGGGCCGCGTTTCTTAGCCAATTTCCGCCACTCGGGCTCGGCCAGCAGATGTCCCGAAAACACACACAATCCGGCTGGGGCGGTTGCCAGCCGCAACGCGACGTCGGTGGCGACCATCGAGCCCTGCGAGAAGCCCCCCAGCAGCGTGCGGGAGAGGGGAATGCCGATATGCCGTTGGGCCTCTTCGAGAAAACCTCGCAAGAGCTGCGAACTTTCCGGCATTCCGGCGGGAACCTCGGAGCTCATTGCGGCCGTTTCTCTGGGGTCGTCCACGGCCCGCTGAAATCGCTCGATGTCGACCATCCACCAGGCCCGGCCCCCAAACCCGAAGCCCCCAAGTTCGAGCGGGGCCTCTGGAAAGAGGTAGGCGATCTTGCCGGCGTGCTCGGGCGTCAGCTCGGCCAGTTCGTGGGCTAGCGGAACAAGATCAGTCCCCGGAGCGCCGAATCCGTGGCACAAAACGACGCAAAACCGGGGCCTCTGACCCCCCGAGGGCGTGATCAGCGTGCAATCGAGGTCCCCGAACTGGCGCCGGCCCATTTCCAGCTTGGATCGCAAGGTCATGGGCCCATTGTGATTGCCCCCGCTTCGCCTGGCAACGTTCCGGCTGCCGAATTGACGTTTCCAATTTTCCACCGAAGAATCGGCTAACAAGGCTGCAAGCCCGAAAGCTCAATCGAGCCGGCCCGACCGGCCGAAAAAAAACCGCGGCAAGGGAAATCGGCAGCTTGCAATGCCCCTTGCGGCACTTACAATGAAAAATTAGGGCCGCTCGCGCATAACGACCTGTGACGCAACGGGTTGTGCTTCGCAGATTCTGGACGTTAACGATTCGGTCGGTGCGGCGAGTCGCGCCGGCCGCCTGTCACATCGCAAGGACGTCGCTCATTTCGTCCACCTGGAGCAACGATGGCGAAGAAATATCTCACGCTCGAAGAGGCCGCACAGCAACTGGGAATGGCGCCCGACGAACTGGTTCGCCTCCGCGAACGGGGTGACATCCGCGGCTTCGCCGATCGCGGAACCTGGAAATTCAAATCGGAAGACGTCGAGGAATTCGCGCGCAGCCGCGACGCCGATTCTTCGCCCGAGGTGCCGATTCTCGACGACGCTCCCAAGGCCAAGCCCGGCGACAGCGGCGTGCGCAAGGGGGGCCGATTCAACAAAACGTCCGACAGCGACGTGCGTTTGCTGTTGGACGACACGCTCGTCCCCGGCGCCAAGGACAGCGACCCCGAGGTCGTCCTGTCTCAACTGGGAACCAGCGACAGCGACGTGCGGCTCGTGGAGGACGCGGGCGGCCTCGTCGACTCTGGCAGCGACAGCGACGTGAAACTGATCAGCACATCTTCGACCGAAATGGACCTGACGCCGGGCAGCGGATCATCGAGCGACGCCAGCGATAGCGACGTGCAGCTCGTCGGGACCACCTCCACAGAATTGCTTCCCAAAGAGGGATCGTCCGGATCGTCGGGCGGTTCGACCACGGACGGCAGCGACAGCGATGTGCAGCTCGTCGCCGCCGACAGCGACAGCGACGTGCGGCTGGCCAAACCCGAAAAAGGAAAGCCGAACGGATCGCGCAGCGACAGCGACGTCCGGCTGGTCGGCACCGACGACCTGGCCACTGTGGGCAGCGAGAGCGACATTCGCCTCTCCTCAGGCTCCGGTAGCAGCGTCGATATCGGCGGTGGCAGCGGAAGCAGCTCGAACAAAGGCGTGGGGAGCACGTCGTCTGTGGTGCTTACCGATTCGGGCAGCGACGACTCGAGCACCGATGAAAGCTCGGTGCTGCTGGGCGACAGCGGCATCGCGCTCGACACCGGTAGCGCCATGAAAGTCGGCGCCGGCAGCTCGGCCGACAGCGGCATCACGCTGCAGAGCCTGGCCGACAGCGGGATCTCCCTCGAAAAGGCCGACAGCGGGATCAGCCTCGCCGGTCCGATGGACAGCGGGATCGCGCTGGATGCCGACAGCGGGATCGCGCTGGAGAAAGAGGACAGCGGAATCGCGCTGGAAGGCGAGAGTGGGATTCGGCTCTCGGATTCCGACCGCGGAAAGAAGAAAGAAAAGAAGAAAAAAGGAGACGGCGATCGCACGGCCCCGCTGAAGCTCGACGAGGAGGAGGAAGACTCGACCCAGGTCGAAGTGCCGACCATGGACGACGAAGAAAAAGGCAGCTACAGCCTCGAAGGGGACCAGGCCGACAAGACCAACGTGGTGCTCTTCGCCGAAGAGGACGAAGAAGGGGGCGCCCGTGCCGCTGCCCCCGCGCGCGGCAAGAAGGGACGTCCGGACGACAGCTTCGCCCTGCAGGAATCGGGCGTCGAGTTCGCCGAGGCCGAAGATTTCAGCGACGACGCCGACCTCGAAGTGGCCGAGGACGTGTTGACCGAAGAGCCAGACCTCGACGAGATCGACGTCTTCGAGCCGGCCGAGGAAGACTTCGACAGCAGCGCTCAATCGGGCGAAAGCCACTCCGAAGTGGCGCCTGCCATCACCCTGCGTTCGGCAGCGCCGGTGGAGACGCCCTGGGACGGCCTGACCTTCGCGGGCCTCGTGGTCTCATCGACGTTTCTGCTCTTGGCTGGAGTGGTCATGTTCGACCTGGTCCGGACGATGTGGTACTGGGACCAGAACGTCGTCGTGGGCAGCACCCTGTTGGACTGGGTCAAGGGGATGTTCTAAGGGGTCTGGCTGACCAGCTGAATATCGCGAAACGAGAAGCCCTGCGAGCCCAAGTCGGCTCGCGGGGCTTTTTTTTCATCTTCCTGGCGCTGTTTCCTCGATGCCGCGGCCGCGAACTCGGTCTTGGCAGAAAACGGCCTGTCAGCTATAAGGCCACGACTTATCACCCCAGTCCACCTTTCGTTCACGCCTTTGACGCCACTTTTCGAGTGATTTCGCTCGGAAAACTCCGGCCCCTTTTCGGTTCATCCTTCCTCTCTCTCCCTCGAAAATTCCGTCCGACAATCTGACGTGAACGCCGCGACGCACGCGCATCACGGCGCCTCGATCGATTTCCTGCCCGAATTCCGTTTGCCGCTTCCACGAAACATTTCGCAGTCGTTTTCCCGCACCGCGCCACGCGAGTGAGGAGTCCTGCCATGCCTGTTTGGGCACGGATCGTCAAATTCAGCGCGCCCGCCCTGCTGGCCGTGCTCTCATTGCCGGGATGCTGCTGTTGCCTCTACGACCAGATGCGCGCCTGCCAGTGCCAGTCGGCCCAGCTTTATCAACAGAATCAGATGCTGGCTTATTCCAACTG
>DASPSM010000108.1:0-2814 GCA_035623955.1 Planctomycetaceae bacterium | reverse complement strand
GAAGGCTTCGCTCCCCTTGGCACGCATCAACTGCAAGGCCCGCTCGTAGGCGGAGAGGTGGCTGGCGATCGGCGGAGCGGGGTGGCTGGCGGCGAATTGCCGATCGAAGCCCTTGAGGATGTCGAGCCGCGCCTCGGCCTGCCGCGGCGACACTCCACTCGGGCGGCCCAGATTCGCGACCTTCAGCGGCGGGCCGAAGTCGTCGGGGGCGGCTTCCTCGGTGTCCGATTCGGACTTTTCGGCTTTGGGCCGCGCGGGGGCGTCGCCGCCCACGACCATCGGCGCGTATTGCGGGCCCAAGAACCCCGGGCCGGTGCGGAAGAAGAGGGCCGGCGCGATGCTGACGAACGCCGGCATCTCGGAGCGCGGATCGACCAGCTCCTTGGAGAACAGCGAGCCGAAACAGGGATAATGGATCGGTCCTTGCGGCAGGTAGCCGGTCTGCATCAACGAGGTGGCGCGGTTGTGGTCCCCCTCCTTGGTGCTCATCGAGCGGATGACGGCCGCATGCTTCATCTGCCTGGCCAGCTCGGGCAGATGCTCGCTGATCGAGATGCCCGGGGCCGCGGTCTGAATGGCCTTGAAGGGGCCGCCGTTGGGGTGCCCCGGCTTGGGATCCCAGGTATCGAGCTGGCTCGGTCCCCCCGGCATCCAGAGCAGGATGCACGAGCGTTTGCGCTGCGGATGCTTTTCGGCCGCGGCCGCCAGCGAGCCGAACCAGCCGGAAACCGATGCAAACGACACGCCCGCCGCCGCCATCCGCAAGCAATCACGACGAGAAATCATGCGTCACCTCGGAAATTCTGTTTGACGGGAGAGCGGGATGGAGAATACGAAGCCTCCGCCAGCTCACGCTGGCGGCTCGCCGGGTCGTCTTAATGATTCGTCAGAAACTCGCTGCTGTTGAGCAGGGCCCAGAAGATGTCTCCCAATGCGATCTCGTGATCGCTTTTGCTCTTCGACTTGTCGGTCGTAATCATCTGCTGAAAAACGTTGCCGAGTTTTGGCTTCGAGGCCGCGTGGGCTCCGCCGCGCTGGACGTATTTCGTCAGGGTCTGCAATTCTCCCGGCGTGGGCCGGCGGCTGAGCGTGCACAGGTAGAGCATTTCGATGCGGCCGGCCGTGTCCAAAAAGGGGGCGTCGAGCAGGGCGGCCAGCGTGCTGCCACGGCTGGGGGCCGTCGACTCGTCGATGACGGGGCTGTTCATCAGGGCCAAGGCTTGCAGGATGGTCGTTTCGCTGTCGACCGGATCAGTGTTGTCGTTTTTGAACAGATCCATCACCAGCGTGCGCAGCGGCGTCGTCTCGGTTCCCGGGAACACGGGGGCGGCCATCATCTGAGCGGGATCGTCCGATTCGCCGATTGCCTGCGACAGGCTGGCCGCCAGCTCCGCGGGCGTGAGCCCTTTGACCGGCGCGCGGGCGAAGAGCCGGCGGTTGGATTGCCGCGGATCGCTCTGCACGCTCGACAGTTGATACGTGCGGCTGGCGCAGATCGCGCGGATCAGAAACCGCACGTCGAATTTCTGCCGCGTCAGTTCGTCGGCCAACAGGTCGAGCAGCTCGGGGTGACTCGGGGGATTCGACTCGTCGAAATCGTCGACGGGATCGACCAGCCCCGTCCCCAGGAAATGCGCCCAGATGCGATTGGCCGTCTCTCGGGCGAAATACGGATTGCGTGGCGAGGTGATCCAATTGGCCAGCACTTGCCGCGGCCTTTGGCCCGACCTGGTCAAAGCCGCATTTTCGCCATCGAGGAAGTGAGCCGAGACCTTTTTATTCGTGTCGGGGATGGCGATCTCTGCCAGACCCGGATCCTCGGTCGTCATGCCATTCGGGTCGGAGCGGGTGCCGGCGAAGAAGGCCGCCAACTGCCAGAACTGCTCGCGACGCCACTTGGCGAACGGATGGTTGTGGCATTGAGCGCACTCGATCCGCACGCCCAGGAAGGCGCGTGACACGCCGGCCGCCAGGTTTTCGGGCTTGTTCTGCTTGGCGAGAAAATAAAAACTCGAGTCGACGGAGCCCGGATCGCTGGTGATGAGGGCAGCGACGATCTGATCGTAGCCGGCATTCTGCGCGACGCGCGTCCGCAGCCAGCGCTCGAAGACCTGCGACTGTTGCTGCAAGAAGGGATCGGTGTTGGCCTCGGGGACGATCACCGAGCGGAGCATGTCGGCCAGATGCGTCGGATAAGCGCCCCCCGCCAGCAGCCGATCGACGAGCAAGCGCCGCTTGGCCGTGCCGGGCTCGTCGAGGAACTGCTCGGCCTCCGAAGCGCTCGGAATCCGTCCGGCGATGTTGAGGTACGTGCGACGCAAAAACTCGGCATCGTCGGCGGGCGGAGCAGGGGAGACATTCTCCTCCGTCCACCGCGCGGCAATCTGCCGATCGATGGCCGCCGCAACAAGATTGACGGCATCAGTCGCCGGGACGCCGGTTTTGGGAGGCGCTGGCGACGTGCCGGCGTCGGGCGAAGGGTCGGGCGACGGAGCGGCCGCCGTATAAGAGGTATAGAGAATCAACGACGCGGCGACAGCCATCGCGCAGGCGAGGCCGACCCGGAGTGATCGACTTTTTGAGAAAGCGGGGATTGCTCGCAAGATTGGCCCCCCGTGCTCGCGCTTGTTTGCCGTGAACAGCCCGAACGCGCAACCGAATCAGCCGTGATAATGACGGCCAAAGGCCCCGAATTTGTCTGACGATCCCGGGGGAGCAGGGCGTTCACCCCTCACCCCCGGCCCCTCTCCCGCAAGGGGAGAGGGGGGAAGATTTGCAGTCGACGCTCTCGGCTCTTCCTCGTGCCCAAGCTCC
>DASPSM010000475.1:0-2893 GCA_035623955.1 Planctomycetaceae bacterium | reverse complement strand
GAGAGCGGAGAAAAGCCGCCCTCACCCCGGCCCTCTCCCATCGGAATGGGAGAGGGTGAGACGCGCGCCTTCTTAGACAGCCGCGCCGAAATAAAAGGCAGGCTGTCAACGACCCTGTTGACAGCCTGCCGATCTCCAAGGAGAAAGCAAAACCAGACGGCAGAGACTTACGGCTCGCCGACCGCCGAGTTGACCGTCTCGCCACCCTGAATGGTGGCCAGGCCGGTGTAGATCGACATGTCGACGTTCTCACTGAGGAACTGCACCGAGCCGTCGCAAAGCAGGAACAGACCTCCGCCCGGGTGATCGCTGCGGAAGTTCGAGATGCTTCCGATGGTGGGCGTCGTGTTTGCCAAGGGCGCCGGGTTGGGCTGGCCGTTGCTGGCGTTGCCTTGGCCGGTCAGGTCGAGGCTGATCGGCGGACCGCCTGCTCCGGAATCCCACGAGCTGAGGCACGTGTTGAACGTGCTGGTCACGAAAGCCGGGCCCGGGGGACCGCCGAAGTTCACGAACGTGTCGGTCACCGGGTTCTTATTCAACTGCTCCATCGTGCAGGCCTGCTGGCTCCCCGTGAGGACGCCGGCAATCCCCAGCCCCGCGTCGTTGTTCACCAGCTCCGAGTTGATCAGGGGCTGGACCCACACCGGATTGGGCAGCCCCGCTTCCGTCGCCGGAACGCCGATCGCGAGAAGCGCCGGCGGGACCGGGATGGGGAACGAAGCCGGCGTCAGGCAGTACCGGCCACGGCAGATCGACCACTTCGGAGTGGGAACGAACGTTGACATGGCGGTTTCGCCGATGGCAATCGTGCTGCTGGTGCCGTCGGTGATGTCACGAATCCGCGTGTTCGCGTTGATGCCGAACACGCCGCGCTCCTTGGCCGGAACGCTCGACTCCTTCCAGCAGACAACGTCGCTGACGCCGTGAGACAGGCCGTAGTTGAGCGGCACGTCAAAAATGCCCTGGGCGGCTGCCTGTCCCGGGAAGCTGTCGGGGAAGGTATCCGAGGGGCAACGATACAGGCCGCTGGCCGAGGCCGCCGAGAGCGCGGTTGGCGTGAGCCCGATGCCGTTGGTCGACGCGCTGACCGACTGGCTGTTGACCGCGCGATTCCACTGGTACGCGTGCGCGAAGGCCGTCTGCTCGTCGTAGGGCGTCAACAGCAGAAATCCGCCGGCCATGGTGTGCGCGTAGACGTTGCCCGGAAGGGGCTGGCCCAGCGAGGCCCAGCTGTTGCCATACACCGATGCGGCCATCGGGAACATCCGGGCGACGTCGTGGTAGTTGTGCATGGCAATGCCGAACTGCTTCAGATTGTTGCGGCATTGGCTGCGGCGGGCCGCTTCGCGCGCCGCCTGAACGGCGGGAAGCAGAAGCGCGATGAGGGTCGCGATAATCGCGATCACCACCAAAAGCTCGATCAGGGTGAAGCCGGCGCGTCGCGCGCGCCTTGGCACAAGTCGGTTCATCACAAGACTCCAGTTGAGACACACGAAATCCGAAAACACCTTCACCCTTCGCGCCGGCAGAGGCTGCGCTACCGAGCTGTGGCTGGCAGAATTGATCGGCCAGCCGTCTCAGAGCGCGGAATCGCGTCGCAATGCAAAACGCGGGCCGAAGCGGCGGAGCGCCCGACGGGATGGGGCGAGCTAAAAACTTGGCATGTCGTTTTCCGGCGGACTGAGGGCTTCGCGGCGTCCGCGACGCGTGCTATTCGGCTCAAGCCGTCAAGAGCGACGACGTCGCAATCGCGGTGGACACCTGGTGGAGCCGAACCAGCCGACAACGTCGGTCTGCACAGAGAGATTTGTTTGCGGCGCCGCGCAGGCCTTCCCTGTTTTGGGCCGCGACGTTGGTCACGTAGTCGGCGAGCTGTGTGCTGGACGCCGTTTCAAATGAACCGAAGTTCCTCGGGGAATCCCCGATCTCACGATCAGGGATCTACCGACTTTCGATTTTCTTGAAATGGCGACGCGACCGCACCGGTCGACGGAATGTCGATGCGCTCCCGGCGTGCGACCTTGCACATTCCTAACGCACGCGAGAGGGACTCGTCCATGAAGGTCGAAGGTCCGTCGCGGCGGTCTTGGTACCGTTCGATCAGCTTGCAGTCGCCGAGCGGTGAAAGTGGACGTGCTTCCATTCACCCTGGATCCGCTGCCAGACGCGCGTTTCTTCGACGGCGCTCGTGATCGGCGCGCCTTCGTCGTCGAGTTTCTGGATCAAGCGCACGTAACTGACGACGGCCCCGTCGGAACCCAGCAGTCGGACCTGCGGCGAGACGAGCGTCGTGTTCCGCGGCCCCCGGCTCCCTTTGAGCTCAAAATAGAATTTATGAAAGTCCATGCCGGCGACGAGCTGTCCGCGAGCCTCGGGCTCGAAACAGGTGAGCGACGGGTCGCAAACGCGCGAATAGGTGCTCCAGTCCTGGTCGGCGATGGCCGTTAGAAGTTGCCGCGTGAGGTCGAGTAACTGGGCTTCGGCAGGTGAGGGCATGATGCGTGCCTCGTGAAAGACCTTCGAGACAAAGAGTCCGCAATCACGACGTTTACTACACGCCCACGGCAAATGCCAGCAGCGAAGGGCGAACCGGGCTGGAGGGCCGATTGTGGAATCGTTGCCGCGTTCAATTTCCCAAGCCGACAGCTTTGCTGTCGTTCCGGAACCGACAAAAAAACCGACGCGCCCACTCGCGCGGGCCGTCGGTCAATAAGAACGTGTTCTGCCGCAGATCGTCCGGCGCGAATTTGCGCTCCCTAGTTAGACGGCTCCGACCGTGGCGGAATCCGCCGGAGTGCCGGCGCCGGCCGGGGCTTTTTCGACCTGGCCGCCGCGAGTCACCACGCGCTCCAAGGCGTGCAGGATCATCGGGTCGTGCTCGGCTTCGACGTCG
>DASPSM010000473.1:0-2395 GCA_035623955.1 Planctomycetaceae bacterium | reverse complement strand
GCAAAGCAACCGTCGTGCTGGCCGCGCTGCTCAAAGCGGCGGAGCATGGGCCGCAGCCGGTGCGACTGGCGGCCATCGGAGCCTTGGGACGCGCGGGGAATGACTCGTGCGTCGCTCTGCTGCTCAATATCGCGCTTGATCCTGACGCGGACCTGGCCAAAACGGCCAAGTCGGCGCTCATCGATCTGTCGGGCCCCGCGGTAGATCGAGATCTCGTCGGCCGTCTCCGCGGTGCAAAAGGGAAGACCTATCCGCTGTTGATTGAGCTGGTTGGCGAACGACGGATCAAGGCGGTCGACGAACTGGTGAGCGCCCTCGAGAACTCCGACGACGCTGTTCGCATCGCGGCCCTGCGCTCGCTCGGGACGACAGTGCCAGCCGACAAACTCTCGGTGCTGATCACGCAATTCGTCACGCCGAAGCACGCGGAAGACGCGGCCGAAGCCGAGAAAGCCCTCAAGGCGGCCTGCGTGCGGATGCCCGATCGCGAGGCCTGCGCGAAAGAACTGTCGGGCGCCATGCAACAGGCTCCAGTGGCGACGAAGATCGCGCTGTTGAAGATCCTGGGTGCGGTGGGCGGAACGCAAGCACTAGCCTCGGTCGGCGCGGCCGCCAAGACGACCGAGCCCGAGCTGCAGGATGCCAGCAGCCGGCTCTTGGGCGAGTGGATGACCATCGACGCCGCCCCGGTGCTGCTCGATCTGTCGAAGACGGCCGACGGCGACAAATATCGCGTGCGGGCGCTTCGCGGTTACCTCCGTATGGCCCGCCAATTCGCGATGCCCGAGCCAGAGCGGATCGAGATGTGCGAAAAGGGGATGGCCGCCGCGATTCAGCCGGCCGAACAGAAGCTCGTGCTCGACGTGCTGAAGCTCAAGAAATATCAGAGCCCGGCCACGCTGCAGCTGGTCGCCAGATTCACGCGCGACTATCCGAAGTTCAACCACGAGACCTCGCAAGCCGCCCTCTTCATCGGCCGCGAGTTGGGCGACGAAAAGCACAGCAGCACGGCCGACGAAGTGCGGCACATTCTCGCGCAGGCCAAACTCGAAACGGTGAAGCTCGAGATCGTCAGCGCGTCGTACGGCGCCGGCGACAAGAAAAAGGACGTCACCAAGACGCTGCAAAAACTGGCCGGCGACGTGCAGCTGATCACGCTGCCTTCGCCCAGCTATGCGACGGTCTTCGGCGGCGACCCGGCGCCGGGAGCGACCAAGCAGCTCACGATCAATTACAAAATCAACGGCAAGCCGGATGAAGCCTATTTTGGTGAGAACGCGGTGATCATCCTGCCGATGCCGCGGTAGAAGCGTTTCAGTCACCCTCTCCCATTCCGATGGCGGTCTTCAGCGGCGGATTCGCCCTCCCTGCCTCTCATCCCTAGAACGGCCGGCAATCGGTCAGCTCCTGGTCTTAAACACCAACAGATACGGCACCGCCGGCCGGCCCTGGGCGTCTCTGAAGTTGCTGAACTTCTGGGTGTTGAGCCAGATCGCGTAGGTTTTGCCCGCTTGCAGTCGCACCGGCAGCACGCACGTCCGCTTGTCGGCCAGATATTTGATTTTGCCGGCGATGGGAGGAAAACTCTCTTTCGAGGCCGTCGCCCAGGACCAGCCTCCGTCTCGCATCTCTTTGCTGAAGGTGACTTTGACCTCGGTGGTCTGGGGATCGACTTCTTCGGTGCCGGCTTCCGGAATGGTTTTGACCACGACCGGCGGCACGCCTTCGATTGTGATTTCGTCGGCTCGTGGAACCGTCGGACAAAGACAGATTGTCATTGCCACCAGCAGCGAAGCGAACTTCATTGTCGGGCCTCCCATTAAATGGCGAGAATGCGGACTTCGCGTCCTGGGTTCTGCTCAAAGCGTTGCCTTGGCTTTGAATGGTGCTCGGTTTTGTGCACGACAGCAAGACAAATAATCTCCGCACCAGGGCTCAGGGCAGCGTGAATTCAAGGAACCCTCATGACCGCCGCTCAAACGTGGATCGACGGCCTGAAGCTTCGCCGGCACCCAGAAGGGGGCTGGTATCGCGAGAACTATCGGTCTGATGAGGGCGTAGGCCGCGCCGCGCTGCCGCCTCGTTTCGGCGACGACCGCGCTTTCTCGACGGCGATCTATTTTCTGCTCGAGGGGGAGGATTTTTCCGCCCTGCATCGCATCAAGCAGGATGAAGTCTTTCATTTCTACGACGGCAGTAGTTTGACCGTGCATGTGATCGATCCCGACGGAAATTATTCGGCGCTCAAACTGGGTCGCGATTGGACAGCGGGCGAGCGACCGCAAGCCGTCGTGCCGGCGGGCTCTCTGTTTGGGGCGACGGTCAACGACACGCGGTCCTACTCGCTCGTCGGTTGCACGGTTGCCCCCGGTTTCGATTTCGCCGATTTCGAGCT
>DASPSM010000071.1:0-4417 GCA_035623955.1 Planctomycetaceae bacterium | reverse complement strand
ATACGGATCGACCGTGGGCGAGCCGTATGACAGCCTGTATAGCGACTACCTGACAGGTAACTACACGCACGCGGCGCCCGCGGGTAATCCCTGCGGTTGGTACTGGAACAACTGCGGCCCGAACAACGAGTTGTTCAGCTTCCACCCGAGCGGGATCAACGTCCTCTTGGCGGACGGGAGCGTCCACTTCTTGAGCGAGCTGATCGACCCGGTCACGCTTCGCTATCTGTGCACTGCCAATGAGCAGATTCCGACCGAAGGCGGGACGTTCCTGCAATAAACTCGATCCCTTCGTGCGCAGTTCGACGCGCAGGAAAACGGACGAGCCTCTCCACGATTGCCAGATCCAGAGAGGCTCGGATCAGACCGGCTGCCGGACGCACCGCAAAGTGCGTCCGGCGCCGGCTCCTTTTGGTCTGTAAGCCGGCTCGTTTCAACCCTTCAATCCGTGCTGGCAAAATCAAGTCCTTCCATCCGACTCCCCATATCGTCAAGCCGAGCGGCTGCGTGACGGCTCGCCGACCGCTCCGAGCCGACCCTTCCGCAGCCCCAAATAGCCCCGTGACCGGCAGCCGCCTGGCCGCCGTCGGTGAGCACTAACAAACACCGGGATCGATCCGGCCGTTGTCGCTCGGGCCTTATTGGCTCGCTGTTTTGGACATCGTGAATTTGCCCAAGGTCATAAAGACGCGCGTTTTTCCGGAGGGTCCGCGGTAAGCTCCCTGGGCTTCGCAAAGTTTGCACGCCAGGGCCGTGAATTCCCAGCAGTCGACCTCGTCGCAGTTGAGCTTTCGGGTCGTGAGGGGGGCGATGCCGTGTTTCTGGCCGTATTCGCGGAGCACTTGCGAATCGTGGGCCAGCCCCTTCACGAGCGACGGGTTGTCCCAAGCCCACAGCCAGGTGCCGTCGGCCGTGTTGTAAGTGCCGATGATCTGCACCGGGGCAACGGCGTGAATTCTCTGCGAGTCGAACGAGATCGTCCCCTTCTCCTGGTCGAGAAGCCAATTCGTGTCCTCGAAATGAATGAGCGCCTCGAGGGCGGCATTCTTGGTCTGCAGTTCGCTCATCGCCTGATCGACCAGTGGCCGCACGGTCGGGTCGGCCAGGACGGCGGGCTGCTCGTTGCGGAACATCAGGAAAAGGCCCGCGCACAACAGGACGACGGTCACGAACGCGATCGAGCAGAGTACGCCGATCCAGCCTAAGATGGTCAGCCCGGCCATTTTTCGCCTCGGGGGCTTTTGGGGAACATCCGTGGCATCCGTGGAACCCTCAGACGTCGCGGTTCGGGCGCCCGGTTTGCCGGCCGGTCGGATGTTGGATTTCGGCGGGCGGATCGGCCGCGGCAGCACGGGATCGCCGTATTCGTCGTTTCCTGGGTCATCCGCCTGCGGATCGGCCGGCATCGGCGCCGACGGAATCGGGACGGGATTGCCGCACTGCTTGCAATGAAACTGGCGTCCGGCCTTGTCTTCGGCGACGCGGTAAGCTCGTCCGCACTGTTGGCAGGCGACCGCAATGGGCACTTCATTTTCCTCCGCCAGGCTCTTTGACGCCGTGAAAGCCGACTGCCGCCCTGCGTCTGGAGATCGCAGTAAGTTCGCGGTTGGAAGCCCCCCGGCGCGGTGAGTGAGCTTGACGCGGGGTGGAGGGGCGCGTCGGGCTTCTAAGAAAGCAGCGGCGCCCCGTCGTCGTTGCGATTCTTTTCGAGCACCACGCGGTTGCCGCGTTCGTTGTATTCGACGACGCTCAAGAAGGCTTTCATGAGCATGATGCCGCGGCCGCAGGGCTTTTCCAGATTCTCGTCCTCGGTTGGATCGGGGACCTCGTCGGGCTTAAAGCCGCTCCCCTCGTCTTCGATGACGATCCGCACTTTTTCGCTTGAGACCTGGCAGGCGACGTGGACCTGCTTGTTGGGATCGAGGCCATTGCCGTGCTTGATGGCGTTGACGAGGGCCTCTTCGAGCGCGAGCCGCACTCCGAAGATCCCGCGTGCGGGAAATTCGAGGTCCTCCAGGAGCTTGATGATTCGCTCCTGGACTTTCTGCCCCTCCGTTGTGGAGCTGGGGATCCGGACCTGAAACTCTTCAATCCACGTCATGCTGTGTGACAGCCTGGCGCCCATCGAGGGCCCGTTCGCGGTCGCCGGACGTACGAACTCGCAGGGGTTTTAACCGACCGGTGTTAATTCACTGTGAATTTACCGCTGCAAACTCGCAGAGTCTGAGCTTCCGTTCAGAGCCGAATCAAGAAAATCAAAAGTTTGTTCGAGTGAACGTTTTCGTGAGGCAAAAGCGCGTTTCGGGCGGATTCGTTTGGGGAGTGATCGGTCGGAGCTGGCCGCCCTGGCACGTTGCGCGGCCGCCCCGGCCGTTGTTCCAGATAGGTGCCGACTCGCCCTTTAGAACCCGTCCAGTGCGCGCTCCTGGTCTTCGTAGATCTTAAACAGCCGGTTGAGTTTGGTGATCGCGAACACTTCGTAGATCTCGGGCCGGATGCAGGCGAGCCTAAGCTTTCCCTTCGCCGCCTTCACCTTTTTTTCCATGGTGATCAGCTTGCCGAGGGCTGCACTGGAGAGGTACTCGACGTTTGAGAAGTCGAGGATGATCTTGGTGCGGGCATCCTCATCGACCAGGGCAAACAACTGGTTGCCGATGATTTGGATGTTGTTCTCGTCGAGGATTTTCTTATCGATGAATTTGGCGATTGTGACGTCGCCGACCTCTTCGATGTCCAGCCTTTGGCTGCTGCTGCCCATCGTAGACTTCCAGTGCCTGAAGCGGTGCGCGGACCGAGAAATACGGAGTTTTAACGATCATCCAGCTTGCCCATCGCGATGTCAAGGTCTTGTCCGAGCCGGCTCGCCCTTTTCCGCAAGCGCGAAACCACCGACTGGCAAGGAATTACGCCGCTTGCCGGGTTGGGACGGCGCACCAGCGTGGGTGCAGCCAAAATGGGAATTTGCGTGCCCGGTTGCCTACCGGGCTAGTGAGTCAGCGGACGATCGTTCTCGATCGAAACGGGGCCTGCAGTGACCCAGGTCGTTCTTCACGGCCAGCGGGCCGCTTCTTCGCCGTCGAGTCGCAGCGTCAGGCACTTGGCGCTGCCGCCCGCCTTGATGAACTCGTCGAGTGCCGTGCTGTGGGGAGTGAATCCGCGCTCGCGGAGGTCGGCTTCGAGTTTCGGGCAGCCGGTGTTGATCACGACGTGCCGGCCCACGACCACCGCGTTGCACGCGAAGCGCTGCGCCTCTTCGGGTGCGACAGCGATCAGGCCAGGAATCTGCTGGCCGAGCGAACGCTGCGCGTACTCGTCGAACGCGGGTGGAAAGTAAAGGGCCTCTGTTTCACTCAACGGGCAAAAGCACGTGTCGAGGTGATAGTAATACTGGTCGACCAATTGCAGCGGGATCGTACGGCAGCCGATTTGACTCGCAAGCCAGTTGAGCGCCCCGGCGTCGCTGCGGATGATGTAGCCCCCAAAAAGGGTGTCGCCGCAAAACAGAGCATCGCCGGCCCCCTCGAAACTCCAGCGATCGGGCAGGGCGACGCAGTCAAAACCTTGTTGGCGAAACCAGGCGTCGTCGACCGGCGTTTCGGGCTGACGGGCCGGGTAACGAAACCGCGATAAATAAACCGCGTTGCGGACGATGAGAGCCGCATTGGCCGTGAAGACCAGGTCGGGTAGGCCCCGGACCGGTTCCAGCAGGCTGATCTCCGCTCCCAGTTGTTCCAAGAGGGCTTTGAGTACGGCCCATTGGTGGCGGGACCGCTCAGGATCGCTTTGGCGGCTGCGGCTCATCCAGGGGTTGATCTCGTACTCGATCCCGTAGTAATCGGGCGGGCACATCAGGATCGTAGGATGCGGCCGGGAGCCGGGTTGCGCAAAAGCGGCGGATCTGGCAGATTTGACCATGGCAAGCGGGACAATCCGCGTCGGTGGACCTTGTGGCGCGCGGGCGAACGAACCAGGCCCGCCCGTGTCGGAATCTTAGCAAACCTTGCAATTTGCCAGCTAAGATTTCCCTGTTGGAGACCGAATGAACCCGAATGAACAGGGCGGGGCAGGCCGGCGCAGTTGCCAAGACCTTGCCCAGCGGCCCGAATTTACGGGATCCAAGCGGCACTTTTTTGGCCGAACGGGGTTGAATGTAGTTTTCGAAGTGCCGTGAATCGTTTGATCCGCTGCCTGGTGTTCGTCGGAGTGCTCGCTTCGTCGAGCGCGGCGCGAGCCGCGACGGAGGCTGCGGTCGACGCTCTGCGCGGCCGCACGCTCGACGGGACTTGGGTAGGAACCTTCGAGTCCGACGGCGAAGGGCCGGCGTTTGTCGCCGTTCGAGTCGACGGAGGTCAAACGCCCGTCCGAATCAGCGTCTCGATTCGCAGTCAGCGGGTCGCCGGCGCGCGGGCTACCGGCA
>DASPSM010000063.1:0-3292 GCA_035623955.1 Planctomycetaceae bacterium | reverse complement strand
CTGCCGCTCTTTGATGAAGGTCTCTGTCATGGCGTTGACGGTGTCGATCTTCCCGTTGAGCCAGAGGGCCGTGTCGATGCAGTGCGCCAAGAGATCGCCGGTGACGCCGCTGCCGGCTGCCTTGGCGTCGAGCCGCCAAAGCGCGTTGCCCCCCTGCGGGAGGTCCGCGGAAATGGTCCAGTCCTGCAGGAAGACGGCACGATAATGAAAGATCTTTCCCAGTCGGCCTTCGTCGATCAGCTTTTTGGCCAGCATGACTGCCGGCACGCGGCGGTAGTTGTACCAGACCATGTTCGGCACGCCTGCCTTCGCAACGGCCTCGACCATCTTGGCGCCTTCCGGTGCGTTCATCGACAGCGGCTTTTCACACAGCACCATCTTGCCGGCCTGCGCGGCGGCCACCGCGATATCGTGATGCAGGTTGTTCGGGACGCAGATATCGACCGCGTCAACGTCCTTGCGCGCGACGAGCTTCCGCCAATCGGTCTCGACCGACTCGTAACCCCACGTGTCGGCGAAGGCCTTCGCCTGGTCGGCACTGCGGGCACAAATGGCCTTGAGCACGGGCCGGTGCGCGAGCGTGAAAAAGTTATTCACGCGAAGATACGCGTTCGAGTGTGCACGCCCCATAAACCCGTAGCCGATCAGGCCGATGTTGAGTGCTTTACTCATGGCGATCCTAGCTGAGATTTGTAGGGCAGGCTGTGCCTGCCGAAGAAGCGAAGTGGTCGGCAGGCGGAGCCTGCCCTACGAGGTTGCTATGACTCCCGCCAGCCGTGCGCGTCGCGCACGCTCACCATCGCTGCCAGGATGTCGTTCCACGTTTGCGGTTTCATCATCGTTTCGTTCGAGAACATGCAGCCGTCCCAGCAGATGTGCCGCAGTCGCTTGGTCAGGTTGCCGTAGCCATCGCGCAACCAGAAGCCCGCATGATGCGCGATCTTGAGCTTGCCGTTGGGATCGTTGGGCAGGCAGTGTCGGCCGGTTTTGTCGTGTGAGCCCGAGCCTTTGACGGTCGCGTCGTTCTGGGCGACGTGGAAGTCGATCGTCCATGGCCGAAGAGCCGATGTCAGCGTTTTGAGCGCGCTGTCGAGGGTTGCGGGGTCTTTCCAATCCCAGTTCACTGGCAGGATGCGATCCTCGGCGGCGTTGTGGCCCAGTGTGTAGAGCAGCGTGTGGGCCATGTCGGCCTGAAAGCCCAGCGTTCCCGGGCGGTCGACGAGCTCCAATAGCTGCAGCATCCGCTTCCAGCTGTGCATGCCGCCCCAGCAGATCTCTCCCTCGGCGGCCAGCCGCTCGCCGGAATCGGCCGCGATGTCGCAAGCCTGACGGAAGGTCGCGGCAATCCGCAACTGGTTTGCTTCGGGATCCATGGACCAGTCGCCCGGCCCGCAGGCCGAGTCGATCCGCACCACGCCATACGGCCGAGCACCGATTTCGCGCAGTCGCCGCGCGATGCGGCAACCTTTGCGGACCTGATCCAAGAACGCCTTGCGCTCCGCTTCGCTGCCCATGGCGGATCCGCCGCCAGTCGGCGGCCAGACGGGTGCGACGACCGACCCGATGACCAGATTCCGGGAGCGGACGCGCTCAGCGAGCCGCTTGAGATCATCGTCGGAAGAATCGATCTCGACGTGCGGCGCGAACAGGAACAAATCGACGCCGTCGAATTTCGTTCCATTGACCTCGGCCGCGGCCGTCAGGTCGAGCATTTTGTCCAACTCGATCGGCGGCTCGGAATCGGGCCCTTTGCCGACAACCCCGGGCCAAGCCGCATTATGCAGTTTGGGAAAATTGTTGCGCGTAGAAGGCGTCATATCGCGTCCAATTCATCGAGAGAAATCGTCTTGGCTCAGATCCAGAGGGATTGTGATCGGGCCCACACCTTTTCCAAACCGACGGCTCTGCCGTCGGATCTTCTTCGCGCTTGACCGCGCATTTACGGTCCTGTCGGGTAATTTATCCATCGAAAGTCCACTCGATGTTCGAATCCCATCGATGGAGAACGGCACCTTCCTCGCGGTGTTCCACTACGTATCGAAAACCGGCCGTGAAGTCGGCCTCTCGATACAGTGACTTCATGTGGCATCCGGTGGCCCAAGTTGGCGCGGTCGTGAGGGCTCCCTGTCTAAGCGAGCGTGTTGCGGCCGCCTTCAGGCGACCGACCACAGTACGAATCTTGATCTCGCCAAACTGCGCAACTAAATGGACATGCGATTTCGCGACCGCGAGGATCGCCGGCACAATTCTCAGGTGGTCAATTTCTGCGACGAGCGCCGAACAAGCGATTCTGCGATCGGTCAGTGTCAAACAAACGGGAGGCGCCGTCAATCGTTCGCGCGCCCTCCGATGACGCTCGGCATACGCGGCGGGATCGTAGAGCGGCTCGCCACCGAGCGCTCGCCCATCAGGCGGGGGCACATACTCGCGGCGACGCCAGGTACGAAATCCTCGTGGATCTCCCGGCAGCCAGGAGCCATAAGTTCCCCAGGTCACTAACCACCAGACTGTCATGACGAAATCCCAAGAACCGACGGCAAGCCGTCGGTTTGGGAAAGGTGTGCTTCGCTAGTCGACCACGGTCGGGTGCGCCAAGCGGCCGGTTGGTGCGTCAGCGTCTCTTGTGATCGCCCACTTTGGGTGCGGAGGGCTGGGCGTCGGGGCCGAAATAGCGCAGGCCGACCAGCGGGCCGGTGCCGGTGTTTTCGATGACGACTCCCGCCGCGGCGGCTTTCGCGCTGACGAAGACTTCGTCTTCGGTCAGCTGGCCGAAGCGGATCATGGCGGGCGTTTCGAGTCGCAGCTTGCCGATGCGGCCGCTGCCTTGCACGGTAATCCAGCCATAGGCGCCGCCGTCTTTGATGGTGCACTTGGCGCCCGGCTCTACCGTCAACTCTTTGGCCGTGAAGAGCTGCTTGCCGCCGACATTGCCGTAGACGATCCAGCGATCGACGTAGCCTTCCTTCTCGGTTGCGGCGACGGGAATCGGCTCGAGGTAATGCGAGTCCTTGAAATTCGGGTTGACGTTGCCTTCCCAGTCGAGGGCTTCGACCAGGTAGTTGATGTCGTCGTGCTTTTCCTTCGGGAAATCTTTCGTGAGCAGCGACCGCGGCACAGCCCGGCCCTCGACCATCGATTGATACATGCCGAAGACGTCGCTGCCCCATTGCGGCTCGTACGTGACGAGACTGCCCGGCGCATGCAGCACGCAGGGGGGAACCAGCCAACCGGTTCCCGGCTTCAGACGGTAGGCCTTCGACAGATCGAGGATGCCGTTGTCGCCGTCGTTCCA
>DASPSM010000057.1:0-2885 GCA_035623955.1 Planctomycetaceae bacterium | reverse complement strand
GGCCGCCTGTTCGAGCTGCCTGGTCTCGATCCATTCGTCCTTCGTGTGGGCCTGCGCGATCGAGCCGGGGCCGAAGACGATGGAAGGGACGCCAGCCGCCGCGATCCGCGAGGCATGGGTGCCGAATTGGACGCCCGTTCTCTTGCCGCGGCCGGTGACCGCGTGGACCGTCTCGAGCAGCCGGTCGGCCCAGGGAAGATTCACGTCGTCGGGAAGGGCCGGGGCGCAGATCCAGGGCGGCAGCATCTCGAACTCGAAGTCGAGCCGCTTGCTCAGAAATTCGCCGACCTGGTCCATCACTCGGCTCGCGTCTTCGCGAGGAATCACGCGGCGGTCGATCTCGATCGTGCATTCGTCCGGGACTGTGTTGACGCTGATCCCCCCCTCGATGCGCCCCACGCTCAGCGAAGGAGAGCCACACAGGGCGTGCGGGCAGACGCGGTAGTGAATTTCCTGGGCGAAATCCTCGAGCAACTTGACGACGCGGGCCATGCGATAGATCGCGTTGACGCCGTGCGAGGGATCGGAGCTGTGGCAGGCCCGGCCGCGCGTGCGGATTTTCCAACGCGTGGCCCCCTTGTGCGCGACGACCACATCCAGCTCGGTCGGCTCGATGACGAACGCCAGATCGGGCGGCCGCTCGATCAGCGATCCTTTGCGCGCCGGATCGCGCCAAAGCTTGATCAGATCGAGGACACCGCTCGCGCCGGCTTCTTCATCGCAGGTGCACGACAGGATCACGTTGGCCGCGCGGGCGGGTCGCGTCTCGACCAGCCGGGCGAACGCGCACAGCATGGCCGCCATTCCGCCTTTGTCGTCGCAAGCCCCGCGTCCGTAAATCCGGCCGTCGCGCTCGAGCGGATCAAACGGCGCGATGCTCATGCCGTCGATGGGGACCGTGTCCTGATGGGCGTCGAAGAGGATCGTTTGCTTGCTGCCCGGATTGTCTAAACGGGCGATCACATTAGCCCGACACGCGCCCGATTCGGAGGCCGGCACCACGTCGATCCTCTGAAAGGGGACGCCGAGCCCTTCGAATAGACCGACGAGGTACTCGGTCATCCGCCCTTCGAGGAATTCGGGACCGGAGATTGCTCGGCCCATCGGGTTGACGCTGGGCAGAGCGATCAGATCTTTCAGAATGCGAATCGGGTCCATGACAACTCGTTGTTCGCTGGAGTCGAATAGTCCGCCTCAAAGCTCAACTGGAATGCGCAAAACCCGGTCAGTGATTTTTCTCACAGTTCGCTCGCGAAGCGCGCTGCGCCCGGCTGTCCGGCTCACAGGGCTCACGGTATTCTATCCGCTTACCTTTTGTAAGCCGGCATGAAGGCCGAATGGACATTCTGCACGCGGTTCTTGTCTTTGGAGCGGTCTTATCGCCGTTGATCGCCGCGGCGGCCATCGCGTCCATAAGTCTATTGGGGCGGCAGCGAAACTGGCTCGCGGCGCTGCTGGCCCAATTCGGTGCAGCAGCCTCGACCAGTTGTGCCTTGGTCGTCCTGATCACTCACCTGAGGGCCGACGTCTCAAATGAGTCGCCGCTCAGCCTGGGACGCTGGTTCGTCAACGGGCCAACGGATCTCTTGCGGATCAGCTTCGGGCTGAGATTCGACGCGCTGACGGCTTTGCTGGTCGTCGCCCTCGCGATCTCCGCCGGAAGCATTTTCTCTGTGGGGCGCGCTTCGCAGTCGGAGTCCCCCTGGGTTCGCTGGTTGCCTTTGAGCGGTTGCCTGCTCCTTTTCGCATCGATCGGCGTCGCCGCGTCGACCAATCTGGCGGAGCTGTTCGTCTTCTGGGAACTCGGGACGCCCGTCGTCTACGTGCTCTCATCGTTTTCCGCCGAGAACGCGCAACAGTCGATCGCCGCACGGAAGCTCGTCCTGGTGCTCAGCGTGTCGGATGCGCTGCTGATGTGTGCTGTGTTCATTCTGGCCGCGAGCTTCGGGACGCTCGATTTCCGAGTGTTGTTTGGTCGACCGGACGTCTGGCAGCGAGCGGCCCAACAACGAGCGGGGCTTGTCGATCTCATCGGTTTGTGCCTGTTGGGTGCGACCGTCGGGCGGTGCGGCCTGATTCCGTTTCTGGGATGGATTGGAGATCTGGCCGGTCGGCCGGCTCGGCTCGCCGCGCTGATCGAGGCGATCGCGCTCTTGCCGTGTGCTGCGGTGCTGCTCGTCCGCTGCTTCCCGCTGCTCAGTGCGGCCGGTCCAATCGTGCCGTTGGTCGCTTTCGTCGGAGGGAGCAGTGCGTTCTGCCTGGCGGTGTGCGCCGTTGCCGATGCCGACTTTCGCCGCGCCGGCGCGTTTGCCTGCGCGAGCATCCTCGGAACCGTGCTCTTGGGGCTGGCAGCGGCCGAGCCGGGCAGTGCGGCGACTGCGGCGAGCCCGGCTGTCGTGCTCGGGCTCATGACGGTCTTCGTGCCGAGCGCGACCGCCATCTTGCTGGCAGGCACGACACCGGCGCGTGCGGCCGCACGGCGCTGGTCGACCGGGGCGATCGTCGTTTTGTTTTCGGGAGTTTGCGGGCAGGCGTGGCTCTTGGGCAGCGCGCTTCAGTTGCTGTTTGCGGGCACGGGCCGCGACACGCCCCCCCTGCTGTTGGCGGTCTTGCTGGCGGCTTGCGGACAGTATCTGGCAGCGGCTTCGCTCGTGCGGTCGCTCTGTGGTGATCGGACCCGCGAAGTGCCTGCTGACAACGTGCTCTCGGCGAGCCAAACCGTCGCAGCGGCGCCGCACGATGACGCGACGTCGTCGGGATGGCTGGCAGTGTTGCCCTGCGTCGCGCTCGCCGCCGGTCTCGTCGCGGCCGTCGTGAATTATCGAGCGCTTCCCGAGCTGTTTGCGAGGCATGCCTTGACCTACGCGGCGCTGGGACTCGTTCCG
>DASPSM010000020.1:0-2261 GCA_035623955.1 Planctomycetaceae bacterium | reverse complement strand
GTCGGTTGCCGCCTTCGTCCTGTTCGGCTTTGGTCTTGAAATGGGTGGCCGCGACGAACTTGCCGAACTGGCCGCGCGTGACTTCATTCGTCCCGAGATAGAAGGGGCGCGTGATCTGGACGGCGTGTGCCGGCTTGGTGTTGTTCCCCCAAGCGTCCGAGCCCATGCGAAAGCGGCCAGGGGGAATCAGACGCAGTTTCGTCCCGATCGTGTTGGTCAACTCAATGGGCGTCTTCAGCTGGTCCGACCACTCTTGCTGCGCACGCTTGGCCGTCGATTCATCGAACGGTGCGACCAAGGGAGCAGCCCCCTCTGGTTTGTGGCTTTCAGCGTCGCTCTGGGGCCTGGCTTTGCTCGACGTGGCCGCCGCGCGCGCCACCGCCCCGAGCGTCGGCGGAATTCGTCGCTCCGCTTTTCCGATGGCGGCCCCCGCCGGAGGGTTTGCCATGGCGGGGGCCATCTTCGCCACGAGTTCCTTGGCTCGCGCCTCTTTCTGCTCTTGGCCTTGAGCGTTGTTCAAGTCCGCTGTCTCGTCGTCGAGGTCGGCCACGTCTTGTGAGTCCGCCGATCGATTCAAATAGACGAAAATCCCGCCGCTCACGATTGCGAAAACCGCGAGGCCGAACGCCAGCGCGGCCCAGGGAATCCAGCTCTCTTTGCGAGCGCGCTCCGTGGAATGATGGGTCCAGTGGACCGGTGCGGCCTCTTCTTGGTCCTCTTGTTGTTCTTGTTCTGACTCGGTGGACTGCTCGAGCACCTCCAGGGCGCGATGGTGTCCCGGCTTGATTGCCAATAGCTGGCGGGCCTTTCTGATTGCGACCGCTCGATTCTCGAAGCGGGTGGCCTCGTCGATCTCGCAGATCAGAAACGCAATCTCATCGGCTTTGGAGCGCGCCCTTTCGAGCATTGCCGTCAGGGGGACGGTTCGCTGTTCCTCGGGGATGCGCTCGACGATTTGAACCACCTGGTCGTAGTCGTGCCGGGCCATGCACTTGTGAACCAGCTCTTCGAGGGACGCGAGGTCCTCCGAGGTCAAAGGCTTAGGAGCGCGCAGCACACCGGATGTCGCCGGGTGCAATCCGCCAGCGCGATCAACCGCGGCGTGGTGTCCGCTTTGGCTGGGGTGCGGTCCCGATCGAGCGGGATCGTCTCCGCTCGCCTTCATGCGCGGCGTGCGCAAAATGGTCGCCAATTCCTCCGCCACTGCGTTCAGGCACCCAAATCGCTCTGCCGGGTTCTTCGCCAGCATCTTGAGGCAAACGGCCTCGATCCGGGGGTCGAGACCGGACCGAAACTGGCTCGGGGGTGGAGCCTGCTTGGTCAGGATTTGCCCCAGCACGCCGGTGACTGAGCCACGAAACGGCAACGTCCCCGTGAGCAGCTCGTACAGAATCACGCCCAGGCTGTACTGGTCGGTCGCGGGCCCGACTTGGCCCGGCTCCCCGTCGACTTGTTCGGGCGACATGTAGGCCGGCGTGCCGATCAGCATTCCGTTCTGCGTGAGCTTGATGTTGTCGTCGCCGCGCACGCGCCGCGCAAGACCGAAATCCATGATGATCGGCTCGTTCCGCGTGTCGATCATGATGTTGGCCGGCTTCAGATCGCGATGCACGATCCCGTGCTCGTGCGCTTCCTGCAAAGCCTGGGCCAGTTTGCGAACGACGATGAGAACTTGCCGTTCCTGCTGCGGCTTGTCGGGCCCGATGAAGGCGGAAAGGGAATGCCCCTCGATGTAGGCCATCGTGATGTAGTGCGTCCCGTCGATCTGGCCCACGTCGTAGACGGGGCACGTGTTGGGATGCCGCAGGCAGGCCGCGGCCCGTGCTTCGCGGTAGAAGCGCTCGATGAGATCAGGCGTGGGGTCCTTCTCGAACTGCGGCGTCTTGAGGGCCACCTGTCGCTGCAGCTGCGTGTCCTCTGCCAGATAGACCGTCCCCATCGCGCCATGACCGAGAATGCGCAGGAGCTTGTAGCGGCCGAAGTCCCTGGGCAGGGTCTCTTCACACTCCCTTGCGGCGTGCCCAGCGCTCCCCTGCGGCGCGATCGTCTCCTGAGTGTGGAGCGCAAAGGACTGCGTTGGTTCGTTGCCGCGGTGGTGAGCCCGCCCCGTTTCGCCCATCTTGCGGAGGATCTCTTCGGCTTCGATCAGGGAGCGCAGCCGGTCGGCGATCGCGGGGTGCTGTGAGAGGAACAGCTCGCGATCGAGCGCTTCGCCCCGGTCGATCCGCTCGAGATACTCCCTGAGGGCGGCTTCGATCCGC
>DASPSM010000018.1:0-3630 GCA_035623955.1 Planctomycetaceae bacterium | reverse complement strand
TCTCTCGGGCTTTTTCCAGGATTCTCAGGCCGAGCTCCAGGCCCGGGCCGCGGAAACTGTGGTAACTGGTGCGATTGGCCTTGTCGAAGCTCGATTTGAAGACGATCGGCACGTCGAGTTTGACCGCCATCTCGGCCAGCCGTCCAGAAACCTCGTTGATCAACTCGGGGCTTTCGATCACGCAAGGGCCGGCAATGAACAACAGCGGATGCCCGGGTCCGCAGGCAATTTTTCCGAGTTGGATCGGGTTATTTGGCACGTCCGACTCCGGCCACGTCCGGGGGCGGCGAGAGCGGAATTCCCGCGTCGCTATCCGCCCCGAGCCGGACTTTTGGGCACGATTAATGTCAACGCGCCGGGGAGGATGCTGACCTCCGCGGGCGTAAAGCCGGCCGGGTCGCCGTCGCATTGGATGGGAACGGGCGTGTCGCAGGTGATCTGCACCCGCCTGGCCCGCCCGCTGACGACGTCGGCCAGCGTTTCATGCTGCCTGAGTATGACCTTATATAAGTAGCGGAACATTTGGAATGCAGAACGGCGGCGGAACACCCGCAGATCCAACAGGCCGTCGCTTTCCTCCGCGCTGGCCGCCAAAGGCAGCCCCATCGCGTAAGCCGGCAAATTCGCCACAACAACCAGCCGGCCCGAAAGGGGCTTTTCTGTGACGAGATCGCCCCCCTCCGCCGAAACGCGCAGTTTCGGGTAACGGTAACTACGCAGAGACTCCAGGATTGGTTGGAGGTAATTCCATTTTCGGATGTGGCCGGTCCGCCGGGCGTGGGTCCGATGGATGATGTCGGCATCGAAACCGGCGGTCACCATCAGCAGGAACCGGCGGCCGTTGATCACTCCGACGTCGATCGTCCGGGTAGTGCCTGCGGCAATCATTTCCGCGACAAAACGGCCGCTGCTTGGGATCCCCAAATAGCCCGCCAGCAAATTTTCGGTCCCCAGCGGCAACACGGCCAAAGGCAGGTCCGGATACCGGTTCACCAGATCGCCGACCGTACCGTCACCCCCCGCGGCAACCAGGCACACAAGCTGCTTCCGGTCCTCGGGATTTTCCAGCCGCTCTTGCAGCCTCTCACGGCGCGAATAGAGCCGCGGCCGGATCCCCAGACGCCGCAGATGGCTGACAAGGTGCAAGAGCTCGGCCCGCTGCAAGCCGGCCCCCGAAGTGGGGTTTCGCTGAATGGCCACCCAGGGCGCAGGCATGCAGATGGGATCCGTTCTCGGGCGATTCAGCGGACATTCAAGCGGGCAGTCAAATCGTCAAGCGAACGAAGGGTCCGATTTTGAACGGAGACAAGCGCCCGGTCAATTTGCCACGCGCACAGCCCCGCCGCCTGAGCGGCGGCAACGTCGACTTGTGGGTCGTCGCCCACGAACAGAATCTCGTGAGCCGCACAATTTGCTTTCCGTACGAGCGCATCAAAGAAGTGCCGCGAGGGCTTGCGGTACTTGACCTCGGACGAAACGACGCGAAGCTCAATCGGGGCCAGCTCGGGAAGGCCATCCATCACCGGGTGCAACCGCGCGTCGAAGTTCGAAGCGACCGCGAGGCGAAATCCAGCTTGCCTGAGCCGCGCAAGCGACGCCCCGACGTCGGGAAAGCAGGCCCAGGCATCAGGGCGGCCGAAATGAGCGAACAACTCAGCGAAGCACGCCTCCGGCGCGGCCACGTCATCCAGGACCGATCGAACGATTTGTTCCCACTTGAGCCGCTCGCGCGTCTCGCACGTGTGCCAATGATCGCCGGCCTCGAGACAGCCGCATTTCCGGTCTCCCGATTGGTCGGCTCTCGCGAAAATGGTGCGGAACCGACCGGCGACTTCGTCGGCGCTCAATCGCGAGCCATGTCGCATGCCCACGCGATGATAAATTGCTCCGGCCGCCGGATTGGGTTGGATCAGCGTGCCAACGGCGTCGAACGCAATCCAACGGATATTTCGAGTGTCGAAAGCTTGTGCGCTCATGAGTGGGCGCTATTTTAGGAACTCAGCGCTTGCGTGTCGCGCTCAACAGCTCCACGTGGCTGCGCGAACTCGAATCGCGGGACGCGCGTCATAAGATAGAGATCCCTGAGGCACGCAGGGGAGCGCAGGCGGACGATTGCGTTCCCATCGGCGGGGGCCGTAGATCGTAAAAGCGAGCAATTTGGGGAAGTTGGCAATGAATTCCGAAGAGCGCTCGATTTTGGAGTCGTTGGACGCACTGCTCCGATCGGACAGCGTGCGTGCGGCCATCGGGCCGGTCGTGGAACGGGTCGAACGCAAACTCGGCCATGATCTGGCGGCTGTCATGGCCTGGGAGCCGCTTCCGTTGTCGATTTATGGAGTATCACTGCCCGCGTTCATTCGCTCCAGTTGGGTGTTCATCCTGCGATCGCGCACAACAACCGGGGCGGAGCGTCATCCGAACAGCGTGCAGCGGATGATGTCTTACCGCGGTATCGGCGACATGCAAACGGGCGGCCCCGGGCGCTGGCAGTCGAATCCGCTCGTCAGCGACCCCGCGGCCGACCTCGAGAAGCGATGGATCTCAATCCCGGTCAACGTCTGGCACCAATGCGTCGTCCCGGAAGGCAACTGGGTGGTCGTCTCTTTCCACACCGTGCCGCCCCACGAGCTGATCGAAGAGCGGCCGGAGGGCGACGACGAGACGAGCACTCACCAAAAGACCTACCTGGCCCATTGAGCCGGCGTCGAAAGCGTCGCTTGACCCGCGATTCAAGGCCGTAGCGGCCCACTGCAGAGCGACTTTCTCAAAGGCGAGAATCGCATTTTGCGACGCTTGAAGGCGGCTTGGTCATTTGTCATAGTTCACGCTTTCCAGCGTAAGGCTCAGCGGCCCGAGGCGCTTGCGGAGCGCAGGGACTTGGTGAAATGGCGTCGGCCATGCACCGACGGGCGGTTCCGCTGACGGCGCCGCGGGGATTCAGACGCGGACATAGGTCGAAAGCTCGATGACCAGCCTTATTGCCGCCGATTCGATCGGCGGTGCGTTAACCGGGTTGCACATCCCCGGTCTAGGCTCGCTGAGCCCAACGGCCGCCTTTGCGCTGGCTGCGCTGATCCATGCGATCCTGTTGTTCAACGTTTTCGGACTGGTTGCGTTCGCCTTTATCTGGCTCGAGCGCAAAGTCTCCGGTCGGATTCAGGATCGGCTGGGGCCGACGCGCGTCGGCGGGCGGTTCGGCTGGCTGCAGAGCCTGGCGGACGGCGTCAAGCTGATTCAGAAAGAGGACCTCTGTCCGAAGGATGCCGACCCCCTGTTATTCCGCATGGCTCCGTTCATGGTCTGCATCGCGTCGTTTGCCGCCTATATCCTGTTGCCGTTCAGTGACGGCTGGGTCTCCGTGGCGGCCGACGTCGGGTTGTTTCTGCTGCTGGCGTTTTTGTCGCTGGAAGTGTTCGGGATCATTCTGGCCGGGTATTCGAGTGGCTCGAAATGGTCACTCTTCGGCGGAATGCGCGAAGCGGCCCAGATGGTGAGCTACGAAATCCCGCTGGCGATTTGCGCTCTGATTCCGATCATTGCCGCTGGGACCTTGAATCTGAACGAAATCGGACAAATGCAGCGAGGCGGCTTCTGGAACTGGCTGATCTTTCACGATCCGTTCACGTTCCT
>DASPSM010000001.1:0-5064 GCA_035623955.1 Planctomycetaceae bacterium | reverse complement strand
CGCACCACGGTGAGCCAGTGGGTCCAAACGGGTTTGCTGACCTCGGCAGCCGTCCGCCACGTCTGGCTGGTGAGCGAGATGATGAATGTCGTTGCGCCGGGCAGTTTGTGCTGCGCAACGAGCTTCCACGAGTAGCTCGAATCGGGTTTCGCCAGGTAGCGGTCGAGAGCCGTCTCTGCGGCCGCGACCGGCAGGGCGAATAGGACCAGAGCTACGCCAAGCCCGAATCCTGTGAGTGCAAGACGGGCTCTCGACGCAAGACGTTGCCGATGCGCGTGCATGCTTGCCTATCCCAATTGTGAAACCAAAGCTGCGCCGCCCGCGGATTTTCAGCCATCTTATCAAGGTTCCAAGCGGTCTTCCGCTAAATCGCAAATTTCGCTACCGTCCGGCCCGTTCTCGCCGTGTGGAATCGGCTGAGCGCATGCAGATCGCGATTGGAGTCAAGGAGAGTCGCCGATGAAGGAGCGTCGTTCTTTTGGAATTGTGCTGGCGGGCGGAGCCATCCTCGTCCTGGTGCTCAGCGTGTGGGGACCGTGGGCGTCGGCTCAAGATTTTCCGTCAAATCAAACGACTTCGAGCGGCGCTCCCGAACTTCTGCCGCCGAACCTTCCCGATGGGCAGGGGGCCCCGGGTGCCGCCGAGGGCACGCCCCCGGGCGATCCGAATACCGAAGTTCTGACAAAAGGGGCCGTTCACGAGGCCTTCGCGCAGCCCGTCGTGTTCAACGCCGCGCCGGGCCCGGTCGTCGCCCAGAGGCCGCCCGATCCGGTTGACGAAATGCCTCCCGAGCAGAAGCCGGCCGGCGATCACGTCGCCTGGATTCCCGGCTATTGGACCTGGGAAACCGATCAGAACAAGTTCATCTGGACCAGCGGAATCTGGCGGTCGATCCCCGCGGGCGTCGAGTGGGTGCCCGGCTACTGGTCGCAGGTTGACGGCGGAGCCCAGTTCGTCTCCGGATATTGGCGGAAGACGGCCGAGCAAGAAGTCACTTACATGCCGCAGAAGCCGCCCGACTCGCTCGAGAACGGGCCGGTGGGAACGGCTCCGTCGCCCAATGTGGCCTGGGTGCCCGGTTGCTGGATTTGGCGTGGGGATCACTACGCGTGGCGTGCCGGTTTCTGGGCGCCGTGCAATCCGGACTGGATCTGGATCCCGGCGCACTACGTCTGGACGCCGTCGGGATACCTGTTTGTGGAAGGGCACTGGGACTACGCGATGCAGAATCGCGGCGTCTTCTTCGCGCCCGTCGTGTTCCGACCCGGAATCGTCTGGGGCGCCGGTTACGTCTACACGCCGGCAATCGCGATGGATTTCGGGGCCTGCCAGGGCTGCTTGTTCTGCGGACCGTGCGGCTACTGCTTCGGCAACTACTACGGCCCGGCGTTCGTGGGGATCGGCATTTATCCCTGGTTCGAGTGGCACCACCGGTTCGGCTATGACCCGTGCTTTGTCTACTGCAGCTGGCATTACGGACCGGCTTGGCGCGAACGCATCGTGGTCGACTACCGGTTCCGGATCGGGCACCCCGAGGCTCGTCCGCCGGTGACTTTCGCGCTGATGGTTCGGGGCGGCGGCTGGGGCGGTCCGGCCCTGGCTGTGCACATCAACGTCATGGCCGCTCGCGGCGGCGGGATGCGCTTCGAGAGAATCGCGGCGGCCCGCCGGGCGGAAATCCATCGCGCGGTGCGCGAGCAGCACATGGCCAATGAGCGGCGAGCTGCCGAAGAGCGGGCCAATGCGGGCCGCGGCGGCGGTCCGTTCAAGTCGGCCGCGCCCCACTCGACGCTGCAGGCCAACGCGCACGCGGCGGCTGAGCGCAACGCGGCAGCGGGGCGCCAGCAGCAGCATCAGACGAACAACAACTCGCGCAACACGAGTCAGAACTCGCGCCAGCAACAGCAACGGCGACCGCCGCCACGGCCTCAGCAAAAAGGCAAGAGTCCGCAGGCCGGCGGTCATTCGTCCGAAGATCGTCGCTAGCTGGCACGCTGGCTTTAACGCAAAACGCTCGTGGCGAGCGGTGAGTGTCAGCTCGCCGGTTCTTTCCGCGTGGAAGAAGCACCGGCCGGCTGACGCCGGCCGCTCGCCGCGGTGTTCTGCGAACTGGCGACTGCGACCTGGCGAGCGTGGGGCGTAAGCCCCACGGTGCTTCGCCTTTCTTCTGTCGCACAATTCTCCGCAGCGAACCTCGGCAAGCGCACGTGCAGCTCAGAGAAGCACCGGCCAGCTCACGCTGGCCGCTCGCCGGGGTGTTCTGCGAACGGGCGGCCGGGCGACTGCGACCTGGCGAGCGTGGGGCGTAAGCCCCACGGTGCTTCGCCTTTCTTCTGTCGCACAATTCTCCGCAAGCGAACCTCGGCAAGCACACGTGCAGCTCAGAGAAGCACCGGCCCGGCTGACGCTGGCCGCTCGCCGGGGTGTTCTGCGAATGGGCGACTGCGACCTGGCGAGCGTGGGGCGTAAGCCCCACGGTGCTTCGCCCTTCTTCTGTCTCACAATTCTCCGCAGCGAACCTCGGCAAGCACACGTGCAGCTCAGAGAAGCACCGGCCAGCTGACGCTGGCCGCTCGCCGGGCTTTTCGCTCGACGGCCGGTCAGTTCCGGCTGGGGCGCTGGCCGTTTAAGCGCTGGCGCAGGTACGACGCGCGGGCCACGTTGCGCTCGGCCGACTTGAGGTGTTCGTGACGCAGCTTCTGCAAGTGGGCAGGCTGCGTGTAAATGAACAGCTCGTTGACGGTCGGAATCTGCAGATCGTCGATCAGCCCGAGGTTGATCCCCATCCGCACGCTCGACAAGAGGTGCATGGTCTCTTCCGAGCTGATCGACTGCGCGCTTTTCAGCGTGCCATAGGCGCGCGACACCTTGTCGTGCAGCCCCTGGCGGTTGGTTTTGACCAGCTCTTCGCGCACGCGCCGTTCGTACGAGATGATGTTCGGCACCACGTCGCGAATTTCGTTGATCACCTGCTCTTCGCTCTTGCCCAGCGTGATCTGGTTGGAGATCTGGTAAAAGTCCCCCATCGCCTGGCTGCCTTCGCCGTATAACCCGCGCACGGCCAGACTGATTTTCTGCAGCGCCTGAAAGACCTTTTTGATCTCGCTGCTGAGGACGAGCGCCGGCAGATGCAGCATCACGCTCACGCGGATCCCGGTGCCGACGTTGGTGGGGCAGGCCGTGAGATAGCCCAGCTGATCGCTGAACGCGTAGGTGACGTGCTCTTCGACGGCGTCGTCGAGCTTGTTGATCGCCGCCCAGCATTCGTCGAGCGCCAGGCCGCTCCGCAGGACCTGCATGCGGAGATGATCCTCCTCGTTGATCATCAGGCTCAGAGTCTCCGCGTCGCCGATGCCGACGCCGCGCGAACCGTGTCCCTCGGCGTGCTCGCGGCTGATGAGCTGCCGCTCGACGAGAAACTGGCGGTCCAGGGTCTCCAGGCGGGCCACGTCGACGTAGCTGAGCTTGGTGCCGATGCGGAGCTGATCGAGATGCGACCGCAGGAGTTCTTCGACCCGGCTCTTGGCGTCGTCGTCGGCCCGGTTGGGGAAGGGAAACTGAGCGAGGTTCCGAGCCAGGCGAATCCGACTGGAGATGACGATATCGGAATCGGGACCGCTCCCGCGCAGCCACTCGCCGCTGGATTGCGTCAGAGTGTCAATATCCAAGATCGATTCCCTCCCTCGTCCCGCGGCGTGGGTTCCGGTCCAGCGCGGTTGCGTCCGCCGTGCGGGCGACGCGATTCGCTTGCGGAAAGCAGGCTCGCACCGCCGATCGAAAGGGGCGGATGCTCGCGGGCCAGCCGTCACGCGCGCGACTTGGACTCGAATTCCTTCTCAAGAGACTGGATCTCGTCGCGGATCCGAGCGGCTGTTTCGTACTCTTCCTCGTCGATGGCCGAGCGCAACTCGCTCCGCAACTTGATGAGCTTGTATTGGAGCTGACTGGCGTGAGGCGCCCGCTTGGGAAACTTGCCGGTGTGCTGCGTCTCGTTGTGGATGTTTTCCAGCAGCGGCTTGAGCTCCTTGGCAAACGCGATGTAGTCATGCGGGCAGCCCAGCCGGCCCTGGCTGCGAAACTCGCGGAACGTGATGCCGCAGTTGGGGCAAACCAGATGATCGTATTCTTCGTTGGCGCTCTCCCCCTCTTTCTGCGAGCCCTGCTCAGCCGATTCGCCGTTCTCTTCCTGCTCCTGGTTGAGGTATTGCTGAGCGCAGCTCTCGCACAGATGCAGCTCTTGCACGGCTCCCGAGCGAATTTCGGTGATGTGCAATGTCGCCGGTTTCGAGCAACGCTTGCATTTTGTCATGGCAGGCATTTTGTCATGCGGGAACAAGACCGCCCAGCCGACTAATCAGTCAGCAGACGACAAATCGGTCAGAAAGGTGGGTCAAGCGCGCTCAATTCTAGCGGTGAGAGGGGGGCTGTCAAGCGACGGCGCGCGGCGTCTTTTCGACGTAACGATAAGCGGTTATTATGGATCGGCACGCGCGCCGGAAGCCGCGGGCGACGAGTGTCAGCCTCCCGCACAGCCGCCTCCCGCGGTGATAAAAATCGCATCGCGCACTCAATTCCATGCAGGTCAGCCCCAGCTTCGACGAGTTTCGAGAGGCCTTCGCCGAGGGCCGCGTCGTTCCCGTTTATCGCGAGCTGTTCGGCGACAGCCTGACGCCCGTCGAAGCGTATCGGCGGATCGCGCGAGGCACCTCGTCGTTCCTGTTCGAGAGCGTGGTGGGAGGCGAAAAGATCGGACGCTACAGCTTCCTCGGCGCCGATCCGTTCCTGCGAATCGAGGCATTCGGGAACGATGTGGTCGTCTCCGAGGAGGGGCGCAGCGAGAAATTCAAATCGAGCGATCCACTCCGCGATCTCGAAGGCCTGCTCGCACGCCACAAGGCGCGCCATGTGCCGGGGCTGCCGCGGTTTTGCGGCGGGGCCGTGGGCTACGCGGGATACGACGTGGTCCGCTACTCGGAACGTCTGCCCGACGCCCCGCCGGACGACCGCCACATTCCCGACATGGCGTTCGCGTTTTACGACCGGATGGTGATCTTCGACCAGATC
>DASPSM010000155.1:0-3127 GCA_035623955.1 Planctomycetaceae bacterium | reverse complement strand
GCAAGCCGGATTCACCACGCGCGAAATTCAGGCGCGGGAAAATCAGCTGCGGCAGAACGCGGTCACCTCTACCCGGCAGGCCCTCAAGGAGCACTTCATCCTCGACAAGATTGCCGAGCAGGAAAAAGTCGAGGTGACGCCGAGCGACATCCAGGCCGAGATCCGGCTGATGGCCTTGCAGCGCGGCGAGACGCCCCGCCGCGTGCGGGCCAAGCTGGAAAAAACAGGGATGATCGAGAACCTCGAGGCCCAGATTCGCGAGCGAAAGGCGGTTGACGTCATCCTGGAACGCGCGAAGTATAAGGATGTGCCCATGGAGCTGTCGCTCGACGAGCGTGTCGAGCCGGTGCCTTATTCGGTCTGCCGCACGCACGTGGCGACCGAGACGGCTGAGACCGAGGCCGAGGAGGCCAACGCTGCCGAGTAACAACGTCGCTCAAGGCGCCGGGTGAGCGGGGGGCGTAAGCCCCCCGAGAATTCGCCCGAGGAAAGCACCGGCCGGCTGACACCGGCCGCTCGCCGGGCAAATTTGCTGCTTACCTGAATTACCAGAATCGAACGCGACTCTCTGTCTGAACTGACTTGCCCAACCTGTTGTCTTTAATCTGTCTTGACTGAGGCTGCGACGATCGGATAATGCCTCGCGCGACCGCGCTTGCGACGGCGGCCGGGGCGCGCCTGGCACGGGCCTCGGTGATCCCTCGATGAGGACTGCCGAATGACTCAACCTTTTCAGCTCGAACACACCGGCTCGGTCTCGATGAACCAGGCCGCCCGCGACTACCAGCGGCAGCGGCAAATGGGCATCGGCGACCTGCTGTTGGAGAACCGCATCGTCTTTCTCGACGGCGTGATCACCGATGCGGCCGCCAACTTGATCGTGATGAAGCTCCTGTATCTGCAATCCGAGAACCGGCACCAGGACATCCATATGTATGTCAATTCGCCGGGCGGCTCGGTGACCGCCACGATGGCGATCTACGACACGATGCAGTTTCTCGAGTGCGACGTCGCGACGTACTGCGTCGGCCTGGCGGCCAGCGGCGGGGCAATCCTCGTCGCCGGGGGAACTTCCAAGAAGCGCTTCTGCCTGCCCCACTCGAAGATGATGATCCACCAGCCGTACGGCGAGGTGGGGGGACAGGTTTCCGACATCGAAATTCAGGCCAAGGACATCCTGCGGACTCGCGAGCAGCTCAACGAAATCCTCGCGAAGCACACGGGCCAGCCGATCGAAGTCATTTCCAAGGACACCGACCGCGACCGGTTCCTCACCGCGCGCGAGTCGGTCGAGTATGGCCTCGTCGACGAGATCCTCGCCCGGCCGCCGAAATCCAAAGCCGACACCAAGGACAAGAAATAACTCCGAAAGGGCTCATCACCATGAGCGTGCTCGTTCCCTACGTCATCGAAAAGAGCGGCCGCGAAGAGCGGGCGATGGACATCTACAGTCGCCTGCTGAAGGACCGCATCGTGATTTTGGGCAGCCAGATCAACGATGTGGTTGCCAACAGCATCGTGGCCCAGTTGCTCTACCTGCAGTTCGAGGATGGCAAGGCGGACATCCATCTCTACATCAATTCGCCGGGCGGCTCGATCACCGCGGGCCTGGCCATCTACGACACCATGCAATACATCACCTGCGACGTGGCGACCTACTGCGTCGGACAGGCGGCCAGCATGGGGGCCATCCTGCTGACGGCCGGCGCCCACGGCAAACGCAACGCCCTGCCCAACGCGCGGATCATGATCCACCAGCCCCTCTCCGGCATGGAGGGGACGGCGGCCGACCTGGCGATCCACGCCAAGGAGGTCCTGCGGATCAAGCAGCGGATGAACGAAATCCTGCTCAAGCACACCGGGCAATCGCTGGAACGGATTCAGGCCGACACCGACCGCGACAACTTCATGCTCGCCGAGGAAGCGAAAGCGTACGGGCTGATCGACCACATCCTCGAAAAGATGCCGATCATCCCCAAGGAGTGACCGCCACCGAGCGGCAGGCGTAAGCCTGCCGAGTCTTCAAAATGTGACGCACGGACAGCAACAGGACCCTCAAGGATGAGGTCAGGGCGGCAACAGGGCCGATTCGGCGCAGTGCTCCTGGGGACGTTTGTCCTCGCGGCCGGCTGCGCGACAACCGGCCAGATGGATCTGCTCGAGAGCCGTCTCCGCCGGCAGGAAGATGCCAACAACCAGCTGCAGGCCCAGCTCGCCGAGTCCCAGAATCAGCTTCAAGCCGCCCGGCGCGAGGCCGTCGCTCTGCGGACGCAGCTGGCCGACGACAAGAAGAATGCCCGCGCCGAGCAGCTCTCCGCCCTCGGAACCGTCGAGGGGATCTCGCTCAACAAGTATCTGACGGGCGGGCTCGACCGCGACGGCGTGCCGGGCGACGAGATATTCTCGGCCGTGGTGGTCCCGGCCGACGCCGACGGCAACCTCGTGAAGGCGCCCGGAACGGTGGCCGTCACGGTGCTCGACCTCTCGAAGCCCGAGGCCCAGCAGTGCGTTGGCCGTTGGGAGTACGGACCCAAAGAGAGCGAGGCGCTGTGGCATAGCGGCTTCCTGGGGAGCGGCTACGTCGTCCGCGTCCCCTGGCAGAAGACCCCCGACTCGCCGACCCTGCTCGTCCACGCTCGGCTCAAAACGATCGACGGGCGGCAATTCGACACCAGCCAGTCGATCCGCATCAACCCGCCGTCGGCGACAGCCCAAGCCGCGACCCAGCCCGCCGCTCCGAGTCTGCAGCCGGCGCTTCAGCCAAGCGCGGCACCGCAGACGCCGCCGGCTGTCTTGCCGCAACCACCGCCCGCCCCGCCGGCCAGTCTCGATACGGCAATGACCAGGCCACCCGACGCGGGCGTGACGCAAGCCGGGGCCAAGAGCGACGAGTGGTGGACCGACCTGAAGCGCTAATGAAATGACGAATGACGAAGCACGAATGACGAAGGAATGACCAAATGACAGAAGCCCGAATGAGTGGCGTTTTCATTCTGGCTTAGTGCTTCGTGCTTCCTTCGTCATTCGTGCTTAGTGCTTGTCAGCCTAGTGCCGGTGCTGGTGGCCGCTCATCTCGCGGGCCTTGTAGAGCGCGGTCTCGGCTTCGGGGATCTTGCCGCCGCGCTGC
>DASPSM010000912.1:0-6141 GCA_035623955.1 Planctomycetaceae bacterium | reverse complement strand
TGGAACGACGCGGTCGTGCCATTTCTCGAATCGTGCGCTCTCGTCGTGCCAGAAAACGCAGTCGTCCCCGCGATGCGGCAACCGGCCAGCGCCGACTACATGGAGCCGCTGATTGCCGAACTTCAAGAAGTGTCCAAAATCGCTCCCGATGCCGTTTGGTAGCGAGTTGGCAGAGGAGAATGGGTGAACCGAAATTGACGGAGGGCGAACCATGGCGACGATCACTCTGAAGAACTACGCGGAAGACCGTTGGGTAGCGGGCTCGGGTGAGTTGGCTGAGCTGCGTTCGGCTGTCTCTGGCGACGTGGTCGCGCTGGCGTCATCGCGAGGGCTCGATTTCGGGGGCATGGCTCGTTTTGCGCGTGAAGAGGGAGGTCCGGCGCTGCGGGCCCTCACGTTCCACCAACGGGCCGGTTTGCTCAAAGCCCTCGCAGAAGCACTCACCGCGCGGAAGCAGGAACTCTACGAGCTGAGCTACGACACCGGCGCGACCAAGGGCGATACCTGGATCGACGTCGATGGCGGCATCGGCACGTTTGCCGTTTATCAGTCGAAGGGGCGTCGCGAGCTGCCCAACAGCCGCCTGCTGATCGATGGCAATGTCGAAGGCCTCTCGAAGGGGGGCACGTTTCAAGGCCTGCACGTCTTCACGTCGCAGCAAGGCGTGGCCGTGCATATCAACGCGTTTAACTTTCCCGTCTGGGGCATGCTGGAAAAACTCGCGCCGACGTTTCTGGCCGGCATGCCCGCGATCGTCAAACCGGCCAGCGCGACGGCGTGGCTCGCGGAAGCGGCCGTGCGGATCATGATCGAGGCCAACGTGCTGCCGAAGGGGGCCCTCCAACTCGTGACCGGCTCGCTCGGCGATCTCTTCGAGCATCTGACTTGTCAGGACGTGGTCTCTTTCACCGGCTCGGCTGAGACGGCGCAGAAACTCCAAAGCCATCCGGTCATTGCGCGGGAGAGCGTACGGTTCATCGCCGAGCGAGATTCTCTCAACGCCTCGGTGCTCGGCCCGGATGCCAAACCCGATTCCCCCGAGTTCGACCTGTTCATCAAAGAGGTCGTGAAGGAAATGACCGTCAAGGCGGGACAAAAGTGTACGGCCATTCGCCGCGCGCTGGTTCCGGCTGGGCTGCTCGATGCCGTTCAAGAGGCGCTCAAGTCGCGACTGGACAAAGTCACGGTCGGCAACCCGCGCGACGAAGCCACGCGAATGGGGGCGCTCGTCAGCCTCGCCCAGCGTGACGCCGTCCGCGCGAATATCAAGGCACTCGCCGGCGAAGCGTCGATTGTTTATGGCGATCCGGCACACGTCAAAGTGAGCGGCGCGGACGACGGCAAGGGAGCCTTCCTGTCGCCGATCCTCCTGCGCTGCGAACGGCCCTGGCAAGCGCGGGCCGTACACGACGTCGAAGCGTTCGGCCCCGTCTCGACGCTCATGCCCTATAAGGACAGCGCCGACGCCATCGCGCTAGCCAATCGGGGCAAAGGTTCGCTCGTGATGAGCGTCTTCAGCTACGACACCGACTTCGCCCACGACGTGGTGCTTGGCTGTGGAGCTTTCCACGGACGAATCGCCGTCATCGACCGCGACAGCGGCAAGGAATCGACGGGCCACGGCTCCCCCATGCCACACATGGTGCACGGCGGACCGGGCCGCGCCGGCGGCGGAGAGGAGCTCGGAGGCATCCGCGGCGTCACGCACTACATGCAGCGGACGGCACTCCAGGGCAGCCCGCGCGTGCTCGGGGCGATCACGCAGCGTTACATTTCCGGCGCCCCGGCGCAAACTGCCGAGAAGCATCCGTTCCGTCTCAAATTCCACGAGCTGCCGATCGGTTACCAGCTGAAAACGAAGCCGCGCGAAATCACGATGGACGACATCGAGCATTTCGCCCGCTTCACCGGCGACACGTTCTACGCCCACCTCGATGAAGAGGCGGCCCGGGCGAATCCGCTCTTCGGCGGCCGCGTGGCGCACGGGTATCTGATCCTGTCGTTCGCCGCCGGCCTGTTCGTCGACCCAGCGCCCGGGCCGGTGCTGGCCAATTACGGGCTCGACAATCTGCGATTCGTCAAACCCGTCAAGCCGGGCGAGTCGATCCAAGTCGCGCTGACGGTGAAGGAAAAAACGCTCCGCAAGCCGGACCAGGGAGAAGTCCGCTGGGACGTCGTGGTCACCAACGGCGTCGGCGAAACCGTCGCGGCGTACGACTTGTTGACGATGAACGCCGCCTAGTCTGGCAGGGTTCAACGCCGCCGTCGAACGCTGCCCAGATGACGACCGCGAAGCGTGCGGGAGTCAGCCCCGATCGCGCAGCGGCACGAACTTGCGGTCTTTGGGCCCGGTGTAATTCGAGCGGGGGCGGATCAGCCGGTTGTTTTCCAATTGCTCGATCACGTGGGCCGACCAGCCGACGACGCGGCTGGCGACGAACAGCGGCGTATAAAGCTCGACCGGCAGCCCCATGTAATGGTAAAGGCGGGCGCTGGGCCAATCGAGATTGGGTGGCAGGCCCTTTGCCGCACGGACGTGCGACTCGATGGTGTCGGCAATCCGTTCGAGGGCGGTTGAGCCGCTCTCCGAAGCCAGCTTTCGGCAATGCTCGCGCAGAATCGTCGCGCGCGGGTCGCCGTCCTTGTAGACGCGATGCCCGAACCCCATGATCCGCCGCTTTTTGGCAAGTGCGTCGCGGACCCACCCGTCAGCAACTTCCGGCGAGGCAACCTCCTGCAGCACTTCGATCACGCGTTCGTTCGCCCCGCCGTGGAGCGGTCCCTTGAGCGCGCCGATCGCTGCGGTGATTGCCGAGTAAAGATCCGATTGAGTGGAAGCCACGACCCGCGCCGTGAAAGTCGATGCGTTGAATTCATGTTCGGCATAGAGAATCAGCGACACATCCATCGCCTGCTCGTGGGCCGGGGAAGGTTCTTTGCCCGTGATCATATAGAGCAGGTTGCCCGAGAAGCTGAGCTCGGGATTGGGATCGACCAGCGGCAGTCCGCGGCTCAACCGATGGCGCGCGCCGATCAGCACCGGAATTCGCGCCAACAGGCGAATCGCCTTGGCCCGGTTGGCGTCGACTCCTTCGTCGGCAAGCTGCGGATCGAAGTGACCCAGCGCGCTCACGCCGGTGCGGAGCACGTCCATCGCGGGGACGTGCAGGGGAATGTGCGCCAGAAACTCCAAAATCGACGAATCGACTTCCTCGGACTCCGAGAGGACCGACTGAAAGTCGGCCAGCTCCTCCTGCGACGGCAAATCGTCGTAGAGCAGCAGGTAAGCGACCTCGAGGAACGAGCCCTGACTGGCCAGCTCCTCGATGGCGTAGCCACGGTAGGTCAACCCGCCTTCCACGGTCGAGACGGCGGTCTCGCCGGCAATCACTCCCTCGAGGCCGGGAAAATATCGCTCGGTGCTCATCAGAGTTGTCCCCGAATCGTTGCAAGCGACAGCCGCAACGAACCCGCCGCAGCCGCGTGCGTGGCGATTCTAACCGAACTGCCGCGCGAAATCCGCCTAAGTGCGTGTCAAGGAAAGACCAGGAGATCCGAATGACTGACGCAGGACCTGCCAATCGCCCGGGAGGAGAACGGTTCTGCACGTGGCTCGGATCACGATCAATAGTGCGGCGGCCGCTCTGACTCGGGATCGCGCGTTTCGGGCGGCGCGGCCGTGTCGCGATCGAGCCGCCATTCGAGGCGCTCAACAGCCACGCGCAGGGCCTCGATGGCGCGGTGTTGGGCCACCACCGATTCGTTGAGCTGTTCGACGTCGTGCTCCAGTTGCATGAGGGCCGTCTCGACCCGAACGAGCCGGTCGTCGAAAGGATTGCCGGGCTGCATAGAATTTCCTCGAAAGGGCGGCGTTCTGACGAAGCGAGCTGAATTTCGGGGCGGCTCGTTTTCCTTCCAAGCGTCCGTTTGAGCATAATCAACGATCTGGCGAATCGACGGCAATTCCACGAGCTCTGCGAGGCGTCCATCGATGAAATCCGTTTTCCGAACATCTCCCGCAACTTGCGGCCGGATGACGCTGGCGGCCTTGTTGCTGCACGTTGGGCTTTTCTTCCCCGCGGCCGCCGAGGATTGGCGGTTTGCCGTGAAATTCGCCGAGAGCGTGCATAAGGAGCCGTTCACGGGCCGGGTCTATATTTTCTTCAACAACGGGAGCGAGCCGCGGCGCGACTCGGGCTGGTTCAGTCCGGGCCAGTTCATCGCCCGCGACGTGCGCAACTGCAAACCGGGCGAAACCGTTGAGCTCGCGAGCGGGGACAAGACCGTTCTGGCGTACCCCAAGCCGCTGGCGACTTTGAAGCTCGCCAAGGAATCGGCACAGGCCGTCATCCGGTTCAACCCGTTCGAGCGGGAAGTCGGCTCTGGACCGGGGAACGGCTACAGCCAGGTGATCAAGGTCGAGCTCCCCTCCGCGTCGGCCAGGCCACCGGTGCTGATCGTCGATCACATCGTGCCTCCCAAGCAATTCGTCGAAACCGAGACGCGGAAGGAATTCTTCGCCCACTCGAAGCTGCTTTCCGACTTTTACGGGCGCGACGTGTCGTTGAGCGCGGCCGTTTTTCTGCCGAAGAGCTACCGCACCAACTCCACGACGCGCTATCCGACGCTGTTCATCATTCCCGGTTTCGGCGGAACGCATTACGTAACCCGGTCGCAGCGGTTCGTCGAGGAGTCGGGGGGCGTGGAGTTTCTGCGCGTGGTGCTCGAGCCAAGCTGCCCGCTGGGCCACCACGTTTTTGCCGACTCGGCCAACAACGGGCCGGTGGGGCAGGCGCTCGTCACGGAGTTTTTGCCCGCGTTCGATCAGGCTTTCCGCACGGTGGCCGACCCGCGCGCACGATTCCTGACCGGCCATTCGTCGGGCGGATGGAGCTCGCTGTGGGTCCAGGTCAGCCATCCGGACGACTTTGCCGGCACTTGGAGCACGTCGCCCGATCCGGTCGATTTTCGCGACTTTCAGCAGATTGATATCTATCAACCCGGCACCAACATGTATGTCGACTCAAAAGGGGAAAACCGGCCGCTGGCCAGATTTGGGCTGCAGCCGGTCCTCTATTACCGCAACTTCTGCGAGATGGAAGACGTGCTGGGACCCGGCGGACAGCTGATGAGCTTCGAGGCCGTCTTCGGCCCCAGTGCCCCGTCCGCCGACGGCTCGGCCGTGACGACTGGCATCAGGCAGCCGCGGCCGCTGTGGGACCGAAAGACAGGCGCGATCGACCCGACCATCGCAAAGGCCTGGGAGCAGTACGATATTCATCTCGTGCTCGAGCGCAACTGGGAACATCTGGCACCCAAGCTCGCCGGTAAGCTACACGTCTTCATGGGGACGGAAGACACGTTCTACCTCGAAGGGGCGACCCGCTTGCTGAAGCAGTCCCTCGAGAAGTTAAAGAGCGACGCGGTTGTCGAGCTGATTCCCGGAAAGAACCATATGAGCCTGCTCGACCGCCGGCTCTCCGAGCGCATTCAGAAGGAAATGGCCGCGTCGTACCTGGCCTCGTTTCCCAACGCGAAACGCGTCGATCACAAAGCCGCCGCCGCAAAGCCCAAGAAGCCCTGGAAGCCGGATTGGGATAAGGCGATTGGCAGCGTGGCCAAACCGCCGAATAAGGCACCAGAGGAATCGGCGCGTTAAGACTTCGGCTGCGCGAATCCGTCGAGGCTTCTGATGGCACCAGGTCTTCTGCTCGCTCTGGCACAATGTTCTTGCCTGCTCCTCAACTTTGACCCACCGGGTCAGACTGAGGCTGCAGCTCAACCCTCCACAAAGGCGGCGGAGTCGACGGCAGCAACTGCCCAGACGCGACTGCGTCGCGCCGTCGCTCGGATTGGAAATTGGAAGGCCGACTCGCAACTTCTGAATCAGCTTGGCGAAGAAACGACGGTGGAGGGGCTGAAATTTCGACCGCCGGCACGTTACCGGCCATTCAACGTGCCCCTTAAGGCGGGACGGGCTTCGGCATGGATCGAACGGGGTCGCGAGCAGGGGGCAGCGGGTTCGATTGTCGTTTCGGTCATCCCGAGGAATCCCGACAACCACAGCGATTTGACGACGATCTTGGATCGATCGTTAGGACCCTACAAGCGACGCTACGCGAAAGACTGGAGTCGCTCGGA
>DASPSM010000911.1:0-3338 GCA_035623955.1 Planctomycetaceae bacterium | reverse complement strand
GACGTCTTTGCCTCGAAAGATTTCGCCGCCAGACGCTCGATGATGCTCGACGCGTACCGGAACGACGTCGATCCCGGCGTGCACGGCGCAGCCGCCTGGTTACTCCGACACTGGAATGCACTCGATGCGATCCGGCAATGCAACCAGACGCTCTCGACGGGGAACGTGGAAAACGGCCGCCGCTGGTATGTCAGTCACCTGGGTCACACGATGACCGTGATCAGGGGCCCGGTGGAATTTCTGATGGGCAGCCCACCGAGCGAGAACACGTGGGGTGGCGAAGGCCGGCATCGTGTGACGATCAATCGCTCGTTTGCGATCTGCGCCACGGAGATCACCGGTGAGCAAATGCACCAATTCGAGCCAAAATCGGATCTCACGAACGGCGAACGGCCGACGCAGGACTGTCCCGTTAATTTTATAACGTGGTACGACGCTGCTCTGTACTGCCGTTGGCTCAGTGAGCGTGAGAAGATTCCTGAGAGCGAGATGTGTTATCCACCGATTGAGCAAATCCGCCCCGGCATGAAACTGCCCGCCAACTATCTTGAACGGACGGGTTACCGTTTGCCGACCGAGGCCGAATGGGAATATGCCTGTCGCTCCGGGTCGACAACGGTTCGATTTTTCGGTTCCTCCGTGGAACTGCTGCCCAGGTACGCCTGGTACGTGAAAAACTCAAACGAGCTGTCTGGGCCGGTGGGCACGCTGATGCCGAACGACTTTGGCCTCTTCGATGTTTACGGCAACGTTGTGGAGTGGTGCCAGGACACATTTGCGATGGACTACGACAAGTCGCCCGGAAAGCAGGACCTGGATCTATCGGTGGACGTGAGCCACGAAAGACTCCAAAAAGGGGGGGCTTTTTCACAGATTGCTTCCGGACTCCGATCGGCGGCCAGATCGTGGACCTCGCCCGACATCAAAAGTTCGCGCACCGGGTTCCGCATTGCCAGAACGATCCGTTAGGGCCCCACGCGCGTGGAGCCGCTAACGGAGCCATTCCTGCAGCATCTGCTGCGGTGCATTTTTCCCGGCGATTGCTTTTTTTTTCGCAACCGTGGCGGCCCAACTCGCCTCGCACCCCGGTCCGCGACCGGATCATGCAAGCTGACGGCTAGTCCACGCCCCTGCCAGCGTGATAAATCGTCCCCGCGGGAGGAGGCGTCGCCGGCAAAAGGCGGCCGAACCGCACCGGGGTGCAGGGGCACGCCCCTGCCTGCACTTGCAAGGTGGGGCGGGGCTCTCTAAATTTGGCGTTTCGTCAAAACTTGCGTCTGGTTGGATTCGGGGAAGGAAGAACTGGCATGGGGCGGACTACGGGGCCGAAGGGGCGGGTGAATCGCCGCCTGGCTGCGATGGTTTACGAAAGCGCGGGGGCCGTGCGGGCCCTCGAGCGACGCGAGACTCCGCCCGGCATGTACGGCCGGCGCAAGAAGTTCACGACCTTCGGCGCCGCCTTCGCCGAAAAGCAGAAGATCAAGCACTACTACGGCATCCGCGAGGCCCAGCTCCGACGGTACTTTGAACTGGCCCGCAAGACCAAGGGGAACACCGGGCAAACGTTGATGCTCTTGTGCGAGCGGCGGCTCGACAACGTCATCCGCCGCGCCGGCTTCGTCCACACGCGGCCGCAAGCCCGGCAGGGGATCGTCCACAGCCACTTTCAGGTGAACGGCCGGACGGTCGCCACGCCGTCGATCATCGTCGACGCCGGCGACGTGATCACCGTTCGCAACCGCCCGAACCTGCAGGCGGTTTACCGAGCGGTCGTCGAATCATCGACCGCCCAGCGCTGCGACTGGATCTCCTTCGAGCCGGCGTCGCTCAAGGCGATCGTCACTTCGCTGCCCGGCGCAACCGACATCAGCCTGCCCGTCGACGTCGGCCAGGTCGTGTCGTTCTTGGGGCGATAATTTTCGGATAGCCGCGGTTGCTCGCCAACCCCGGTCGCGCAGCGGTAGGGTGGCGGGGGCGCTCCGCCTTGCGGAAGCCCCCGTTGGCATCGCCGCGTCTGCCTCCTGATGTCGAGCGGCGTTCCACTGTCAACGAGTGGGCGTATTCAGTGCCCGTCGTCGCAGCGTAGGCCCCGGGGCTTCCACAAACCGAAGCCCCCCGGGCCACCCGCTTCGCTGTTGACTGCCGGCGTCCCGCGGCGCGAAGATCTTGGTTTCGCTGGTGGGTCCTTGCGCTTTCTACTCTGTCAAACCAGGAGTCATCCATGCCTGCCGGGGTTGTTTCGATTCTGGCTCTTTCGACGTTGGTGATGGGTGCAGGCGTCGCTGCGGCCGGTCAGTCGGGCGGTCAATATGCACAGGTCAATGGAATCAAGCTCTATTACGAAACTCACGGAGAAGCTCGCGCCGGAGTGCGGCCCTTGGTTGTGCTGCACGGCGCGTTTGGTTGGGCCAACTCTTTCCCAATTCTCGGGAAGAATCGGCAATTGATCCTGGTCGAGCTGCAGGGACATGGGCATACGGCGCTCGGCAACAGGCCCATGTCGCTTGCGAACATGGCCGACGATGTGGCGGCCCTGCTTTCGCACCTCAAGATTGAGCGGGCCGACGTCTTCGGCTACAGCCTGGGGGCAACATCGCCTTGGCTCTGGCGATCCGCCATCCGGACGTGGTCGGCAAAATCGCGCTTGCCGGGTCGAATTTCCGCAACGTCGAAGAGGCATTCGAGCCGGCAAGCTTCAAGCAGATTCAGAACCTGCCGGCCGATTTCGCGCCGCCACCCGTCAAAGGCCACTACGACAAGGTGGCGCCCGATCCAAAACAATGGCCGGCGCTCGTGCGTGCCGTCAAAGCGATGGAGCTCGGGTTCAAGGGGTTTTCGCCGGAACAAATGCGCTCGATCAAGGCGGAGGTGCTCGTCACGCAGGGAGACCACGACGGCATTCGCCCCGAGCACGCCGTGGAGATGTTCCGGCTCATCCCGCGCGCGCAACTGGCCATTTTTCCCAATGCCGATCACTTCATGATTTTCATGCAGCCCGAGAAGCTGCAGTCGACAGTCGTCGCGTTCTTGGACGCACCGAGACCTTGAGAAGGAATGTCCTCCTGAGCTCTATTTGGACCTGATGTCCAGCCGATCAGCGGACCCAATGCTGGCGATTTCGTGGCGAGCTTGAATGTCAGTTCCTCTCGACGAGTGTGGCCTGATCTTCGGCGATTCCAAGTTCCATGCCATTCGTCGTAGCGGCCTGCTCGCATCAATTGACGAGGGAGGCTTATCGGAGAAAGGGTGCATGGTGATGCGAACATTCTTGTTACGCTTATTTAACACCGAGTTCGGAGCGAGAAGTGCAATCAGTGTCCTCGCGCTGATTCTGTTAG
>DASPSM010000892.1:0-2791 GCA_035623955.1 Planctomycetaceae bacterium | reverse complement strand
AAGGGCCAGATATGCGAAACGCACAGCGCCAGATACACGAACGTCCAGAATTTCGGACCGGGTGCCAATCGAAAGAATCCAGCGAAGATCGGCTCGCCGCAATAAAGCGTGTAGCGCATCACTTCGAGGTTGTAAAAGACCTGGGTGACGATGCTGATCGTCGCCAGCCAGAGGAATGTGCCACCGAACTGTGCCGAGACGGCCGGTCCGAAGAGCCACTCCCCCGCTCCGATCGAGGAGCCGGCCAAAAGAATGCCAGGGCCGAGCAGCGTCTTCCAATCGCGCCACGAATGGACTGGGGCCGGGTCGAGCGTTGAGACGTTCCACGGAGGCAGCCGCCCAGCCGGAACCGTGCCGGCAACTTCCGGCGCGTCGGTGACCGAGCCGAGCGACGGACGTTGCCCGTCAGGCTCACTCGCTTGGGGAAACGCGTGTGCCGCTGTCAAACCGGTCGGCGGTACCGGGTCGCGGGGAGAAACGGGCATGGTCCGGCCGGGGTCTAAGTTTAGCGCGCAACTTCTGGTTGGACCGTACCGAGGGCGAGGCCGTTAGGGTTGAACCTGCGGAGCAGGCGTGGCGGCTGGGTTGGCAGTCGACTCGTTCGATTTGACGTCAAAGTCCATCACCTGCGAGCCGGCTTTGACTTCGCGCTCGAGGGTCGACCTTGAGTTGAACTCGGGAAGCAGTCGCTCGCGTCCGGAAGGGTCTTTGGCCTCGATCTGGACTTTGTGCTGCCCGATGTAAGCGCCGTTGACGTCCTTGACGTAGAGCAGCGAGTAGTTGCCGTTGTCGTCCGTGATCCCGAGCGAAACCGAGGCCGCGAGGCGCTTGCCGCCCTGCCCCTCGCCATAGATCGGATCCTTGGGCACGAAACGGATCGTCGCCCCGGGCAGGGCCTGGCCATTGAGCGTGACGCGGCCCGTCACCTGCCCCAGCGGGGGATGGTTGCCCTTCCCGGTGAGAATCTGGTTCGACAGGAAGTAGGCGCCCCAGCACATGAGTCCGATGACGACCGCGCCCGGCAGCACGTTGACGATGAACGTCTTAGCGCCGCCGATGTAGTCGACCTTGGCCTCGTCGCTCTTGACCGGCACGTCCTGCCAGTACTCGTCCATCGATTTTTTCGGGACCTTCAGCGTCGCCCCGCAAGACGAGCAGAGCACTTTCATTCCGATTTTTTCGTCGGAGACCTTGAGCTTTCGGCCGCAACTACACGAGAAGCGGATCGACATCGGCGCTCCCTGCGCGCGGCAAGCGCGCCGACTATTCGACGTTCCAGTTCGTGACGGGCTTGCCGCTGGAAATGCAGCCCAGGTTATTGAATGTGGTCAGGTCGATGTTCTGGCTGAGGGCGCGGCAGCTTCCATCGGCCAGCCCGACCTGCATGATGCCGCCGGTGTGATCGCTTCCCGGCGTATCGAAGGTGAACGGGCGGTTCGGCGGGTTGCGCGTGCTGAAGAGCGTGGCGGGACCGCCCCAGGCCCATCCGTCGCAACTGATTGTCTGGGCGTCTTGCGGGAGAAGCACGGAGCCTGAGTTCGTCAGATCAAGCCCGTTCAGTCGTTGCACCTCGCCGATCATGATCACGTTGGAGGTTCCGTTCGAGCAGTCGCGTATTCCAAGCGAGCGATTGACTGAAAACAGACCCAAAACGTTTCCGGTGGGGACGTAGATCTCGGTCGGGTTGAGCAGCTCTTGCTGCTGGATCTGGGCAACAGTGAGTTCCAGCGTGCCGATGTCGGTGACCGGCGCGCCTCCGGTCTGGTTGTCGATTGGCATGGGAATCGTCGTGACGAACCAGCCGATGCCCGCGCCGATGCAGCCGCCGTAGTCATTGCCGCCGCGCGACCAGGGAATGGTGCCGGGCTCAAAGTAGTCGACGCGCCGGACGTTGGTGTATTTGGCCGTGTTCATGCTGCCTCGCCGCGTGGGGCAGTAATAAGCGGCGATGTCGGTTTGAGCCGGCTGCGACTGGTTGGTCGAGGTCAAAAGCTCGCCGTTGGCCCGGACGTTGAACTGGAAGTTCCACTCGTTATAAAGCTGCGTCTGCTCGATGTAAGGCAGGATCATCAGCATCCAACTCGTGCCGTGCAGCCCGAAACCGCCGAGGTTGGGGTTTCCCTGACCGCCTGTGCCTGTGCCGGTCCCGCCCCCGGTGCCTCCGCCGCCCAGGCCAATGGCGTTGCCCGTGAGCGTCGAGGCTTCGGTCGGATCGGAGTGCTGGAAGCCGTTGATGTTGATCTGATCGAGGAACAAAACCGCGATCTGGCCCATCGGGAATCGCTGGTTGACGTCATGGTAATTGTGCAATGCCAGACCCATCTGCTTGAGGTTGTTCAAGCATTGCGTGCGGCGAGCCGCTTCGCGCGCCTGCTGGACGGCGGGCAGCAAGAGCGAGATGAGCACGGCGATGATCGCGATAACGACCAACAACTCGATCAGCGTGAAACCCTTCAAGGCACGGCGTTGGGACACTGTGCACCTCCTTCGAGGACGCGGGCAAGACTCTCTCTGACAACACGTTTCAGACAACGGAGTTAATCGACGGCGCGCGGCGACCCGGCCAGAGCGGTCTGGGAACCCGGCAACTCCGCCGGCAAAATGCGGGCCAACGGCGCAACCCGACACCCACTCCCGGGCATTGTACTCGTTTATGCTATCGCAGTCCGGGGAATCTCGTCAAAACAAATCACAATTCCAAGACGGTGCGGCCCCTCGTTTTTGTCTTTGGAGTAAACCCCTAGCCACCTTGTTCAAGCACCCACTGGACCGCGGCGCGGCTCAGCTCGGA
>DASPSM010000889.1:0-3314 GCA_035623955.1 Planctomycetaceae bacterium | reverse complement strand
CTCGGCATCCATGACGATTCCCGTGCAAGAATGCTGCGGCTTGAACTCCAACCGCACGCCCGGCGGACAATTCGCCACGAGGAACTTTTGCATCGCGGCCAGCAGTTTTTCCGGCTGCTGATTGGGCACAAGCCGGCAGGTAATCTTGGCTGTCGCGCGGGCCGGCACGATGGTCTTCGGCCCCGGGCCGGTGTAGCCGCCAAACATCCCATTGATGTCGCAGGTCGGACGCGCCCAGCGCCGCTCGATCGTGGTAAAGCCTTCTTCACCGCAGAGCGCCGGCACGCCGAGGTCGCTGATGAAAGCCGCCTCGTCGAATTTGAGTTGGGCGAATTCCCGCCTCTCTTCGGGCTTGAGCGGGAGGACGTCGTCGTAGAACCCCGGAATTTGCACGCGTTGCTTGTCGTCGTGCAGCTTGGCCACGAGTCGGGCCAGCATGTTGCACGGATTCGCGACCGCGCCTCCGAAAATCCCGCTGTGCAGATCGCGGTTGGGGCCCTGCAGCACCACTTCGCAGCAAAGAATGCCGCGCAAGCCGTAAGTGATCGCCGGCGTACCCGGCCCCCATTGGCTGCAATCGCTGATAACAGCGACGTTGCACTTCGCCTGGTCTTTGTGTTCCTTCAAGAAGACGTCAAGATTGGCGCTGCCGACTTCTTCCTCCCCTTCGATCAGGAATTTCACATTGACCGGCAGCTTGCCGACGGTTTTGTTCCAGGCCTCGATCGCCTTGATGTGCGTGAAGAGCTGTCCTTTGTCATCGGTGGCGCCGCGCGCGTAGATATAGCCGTCCCGGAGCGTCGGCTCGAACGGGGGCGACTTCCATTCGTCGAGCGGATCGGGGGGCTGGACGTCGTAATGCCCATACACTAGGGCCGTGACGCCGTTTGCAGTCTGTTCCGTTTGGCCATAGACGATGGGATGTCCGGCCGTCCTAAAGATCTGCGCTTTGACCCCCGCGTGCTCGAGTTGTCTGCGGACAAACTCGGCCGCGCGCTCGACGTCGGGCTTGTGAGCGGGATCCGCGCTCACGCTCGGAATTCGCAAAAACTCTTTCAGCTCGTCGACAAACCGCGCCCCGTTCTGGTCCAAAAAACGATCGACCGGTTCTGTGCTTGTCACGAGAGCATCCTCCAGTGTTCAGCGGATCGTGGACCGTCTAAGAATTCCCGAGTCGTCAGTCGGCCAGCGGAATCGAACTATCGTCGGCCGCCGCCTTGGGTGCGGCGGGCGGGCTGGGCATCTTGGGCTTGGCGGCTTTGCGTGGCGAGACGATCGGAATGGAATCGGCGCGCATCAACTCGGGTGACATCTCGGCCATGGAATCGGGCGTGTCGCGGCTCCCTTCCTCGGCGTCGAACGCTTCTTCCTCCTGGATGGCGATCGGCACTTCTTGGCTATCGTCCCGGTCCGACTCCGGAGCAGCAGCCTCCGCACGCAGGGGAATCGCCCCGCCGGCTCGGGCGTCCTGTGGATGGTCCCGATTGGCCCGTTTTTCCGGTTCAGAGATCTTGACCTTTTTGACGTTGTACTCGATGTCGCCGAAGGTCACCGTGTCCCCGGCGGTGAAGCGGGCCTCTTTTTTCACCAACTTGCCGTTGACCCGCACTCCGTTCGTGCTCCCCAAGTCCCGGAGGACGAGCGAGTCGTTCACCTGGACGATCGCGCAGTGCTTGCGCGAGATCGTCCGGCTGCGCGTGATGACGATATCGCAATCGGGATGGCGGCCGATAAAGATAATCGCCTTGTCGACGGGGATCTTGAGGCCCTTCCCGTTGACCGGTTCCAGAACGACTTGCATCGGCCGCGTCTCTCCGCCGGGCAGTTCAGCGTTGCCAAATTCGGCAGCAAATACCCTCTTCAATAATACCGGAAGCCGCGGGACGAAAGATACCGCCGGCCGGTTACCGGCCAGTTGGTGGCCGGCTTTGTGCGGGCCAACTCAGGCGAGCACGCGACGCAGGCGGGAGAGGGCTTCGTCGACGTTTTCGCGCGAGTTGAACGCGCTGAGTCGGAAATAGCCCTCGCCGCTTGGTCCGAAGCCGCTGCCCGGCGTTCCGACCACGTGGGCCGTGGCCAACAGGCGATCGAAAAAGTCCCAGCTTTTCATCCCGTTGGGCGTTTTCAGCCAGACATAAGGGGCGTCGACTCCGCCAAACACTTTCAGCCCGAGGGCTGCAAGCCCCTCGCGCAGGCGAGCAGCGTTGGTGCGATAAAAGTCGATCACTTTCCGCAGCTGTTCTTTGCCCTGCGGCGTATAACACGCCTCGGCCCCGCGCTGGACGATGTATGAGGCGCCGTTGAATTTGGTCGAGTGTCTCCTGCTCCACAGGCGGTGCAGTTCGACCTTCGAGCCGTCGCCCGCGTCGGCGGCAAGCGACGTCGGAACAACGGTAAAGGCACATCGCGCGCCGGTGAAACCGGCTGTCTTGCTGAAGCTGCGAAACTCGATCGCCATGTCTCGGGCGCCTTCGATCTCGAAGATCGAATGCGGAATCCCCGGGCTGGAGATGTACGCCTCGTACGCGGCGTCGAACAGGATGATCGCGCCGTTTCGCCTCGCATAGTCGACCCAGCGGGCGAGCGTCTCGCGCGTGGCCACGGTCCCGGTCGGATTGTTCGGATAACACAGATAAATTAAATCGACATGCTGCGTCGGCAGGGCCGGCACAAAATCGTTTTCGGCCGTTACCGGAAGATAGACCAATCCCGAGAAGCGCCCCGAGTCGTCGAGCCGTCCACCGCGGCCGGCCATCACGTTGGTGTCGACGTAGACCGGGTAGACCGGATCGGTGATCGCGACAACATTGTCCGGGCCAAACACGTCGAGAATGTTGCCCGTATCGCACTTCGACCCGTCCGACACGAAGATTTCGTCGGCCGACACATTCACGCCGCGCGCGCGGTAGTCGTTTTCGGCAATTGCCGCCCTCAAGAAATCGTAACCCTGCTCGGGCCCATAGCCGTGAAACGTGTCGCGGCGGCCCATTTCGTCGACTGCTTTGTGCATCGCCTCGACAACGGCCGGCGGCAAAGGCTCTGTGACGTCGCCTATGCCCATCCGAATGATCTTTGCCTCGGGGTGCTCGGCGGCGAACCGCGCGACCCGCCGGCCGATCTCCGGGAAGAGATATCCCGCCGGGAGTTTTAGAAAGTGATCGTTGATGCGCGCCATGGTGCTTTAGTCTTAGGGGCTTCGCAGGTGGATTGCAACCGGCTCAATCGGCATCGACGAAGCACGCGGTTTCAATTTAGCGAACGTCCCGCACAACGGGGGCATGCAGTGTGCTAGGAAGGGCGTGAGAGTTGGAAGC
>DASPSM010000883.1:0-3346 GCA_035623955.1 Planctomycetaceae bacterium | reverse complement strand
GGGGTCCCGAAGGCAACCTTGGGGGGTCGGCGCTCTCTTTGCCGAGACGGCAAAACTCTCGGCTCCGGAGGCCCACGGCGCAAGTCCTTTCACAACTGGCGGTAAAAGCGAAAATGCCGGGAGCTCTCGCTCTCGGCGTTTTCTGTTAACCCGTGGGTCGCGGAATTCCGCAACTTTTTGAGTGGCTCCCGGACTTGGACTCGAACCGAGGACCCAGCGGTTAACGGAGACGCAGTCGAGGCACGTGTTTCGCCCCTTCAGGGCGACGGGGCTTTCTTGGGGCTGAGTTCCCAGGGCCCTGCCATGGGCTGGATTGTTTCGGCCTTTCAGGCCGGAATGCGCGGCCGGGCTGATGGAATGATCCGTGTTTCGTTTGCAAGTAATGTGATCGTCGAGCGACGCTTGCTCCCTCACCCCCTGGCCCCTCTCCCGCGGCGAGGTCGTGCAGCTTTTAAGCGCATTCGCGGCGGATGGTTAGGGCCAGAAAAAAGTGACCTTCGCGTGGATTGGGTATTCGCACTACAAGTGCGATGCTTTCAGTTCCAAAGCCACACGGAGGTCGCTGTGATTGTAAAGCAAATCAAGGCAGATAAAAAACCCAGTTCAAACCTTTTCCGCTGCCCGAGAATGATCCTCGGTGGCAGGCGATTGGAATGCGGCTCGACGAGGAACACCACGCGAAGATCGTTGAACGTCAGGTCAATCAGATGGAACGGTCAGTCATTGATCGAGCGTACCGCGGGAGCGGATCGGCCCCTTATGACCCGGTTGCGCTGTTGAAGATGGTCCTGTTCCAGTACCTGAAAGGGAACCAGTCTCCAGCAACATGGCACGAAGAGGCCAAGCTCAACGAAGCGATGCAGTGGCTGGGACGCGGTTACACGCCGGCTCGGCGCACCTGGTATGACTTTCGGGACCGTTTACACAACGTCATCGAGCAGCTCCATGAACAGATCATCGGCAGGGCGTTAGATGAGCAACATCTGAATCCGACCATTGGAGTCCAGGATGGAACTGCGGTTGCAGCGTGCGCATCAAGACACCGAACGGTCACGCGGGCGACTCTCGATCAACGGTCTGCCCAACTGGCGAAAATCATCCAGGGGGAATTCGATGGGGAGTGGCCTCGATGGGTGCCGCCCACGGAATGGGGCCGCCTGGAACTGGCCGGCAGAATGAAACAGGCGTCCGAGGTGCTCACGGCACGAATCGCGAAAAACGCCAGGAAACCAAGCACGAAACGCAGGGATCCCGGGAAAATTCAAGTGAGTCTCAGTGATCCGATGGCTCCTCTGGGACGCGATAAGCTGAAGGTCTTCCGTCCGCTCTACACAGTGCAGTGCATGGTCGCACCGGGCAGCCATTTGATCATGTCATACTGCTGTGAAGCCGAGGCGACGGATGCAGGAACCCTGGCCCCGATGATCGATAAAACGCAAGCGGCAGTTCGAGGTCAAATGAAGACGGTCCTGGCCGATTCGGGCTATTGCTCGATCGTGGATCTGCAAGATTGCCGCCAGCGGGACATCGAGTTGTTGTCTCCGGTGCAAGCCAATTTGTTCACCGAGTCGAAGAGGAAAGCCAAGCCGAAGCAGCAGATCTCGCGGGACAACTTTGAGTGGGATCCGGTGGAGAAGTGTTTTCGTTGTCCGCAAGGACATCGTTTGGACTATCACGATCGCGTGCGGAAGAACCGTCACAGCGGCCGTCAGATTTGGGAATATCGGTATCGCTGCGATCCGATTCATTGTGGGCAATGCCCGCTCGCCAAACAGTGTCTTCGTCCCGGTTCTGCCAGCCGACAGATCAAGCAACTGGAAGATCAAGAGCTACTCGACGCCCAGCGCAAGAAGATGGCAGCCCCGCAAACCCAAACCCGATACCGACTGCGTAGCCAAACTGTCGAACGGGCGTATGCCGACAGTAAAGGAAATCGTCGACTCACCCGATTTCACGGTCGAGGTCTCTCGCGCGCCCGCACCGAAACCGGTGTCATGGCCGTCGCCCAAAACCTGCTACGCCTCGACCGTCTCGAACGAGGCCCCTTAACCACCGTCAAAATACAAACTTAAAAGCTGCACGACCTCCTCGCGGGAGAGGGGCCGGGGGTGAGCGGCTGTCTTGTTTGTCAAGCGTTTTTTAGGCATGTCGAAGATTCCAGTTTTAGGCATGTCGAAGATTCCAGTGCGTATTTGTTTTGACCATCGTGTTGATAATGACCAGGAGCTTTCGCATACAGGCGGTGAGGATCACCTTGGGGACTTTGCCAGCGGCTTTCAGGCGCTCACTGAATTGTTGGAGGACGGGGTTATGTCTCATGCCCACGAGGGCGGCCATGTAGAGGGCACAGCGCAGCGATTTGCGTCCGCCGCGGACGAAGCGTTTACCGGTGCGGTTACCGCTGTCGTCCGGAAAGGGAGCAACGCCGACGAGGGCGGAGATTTCCTGCCGGTTGAGTTTGCCGAGTTCCGGGAGTTCGGCGACGAGGGTGGCAGCAGTCACGTCACCGACACCGGGAACGGTTTTGAGAAGCTCGAAACGTTGCTTCCAATCGTCGTCGGATTCGACAAGTTTCAGAATCGCGCGATCCAGTCGAGTGATGTCCTTGCCGATGGCATCGATGGAGCGCTGGACGCTGCGTCGGACCAGCTTGGCCAGGCCGTCCTGGAGGCGGTTAGATTCGGCAGTGCGGAGGTGGATCAATTGGCGCCGGCGAGTCACCAGTTGGTCGAGTTCACCTTGTTTTTCCGAGGTTTTGGCGACCGGCCGCGGTTTGACATCGCGGGCAAAGCGGGCAATGACACGCGCGTCGATGCGATCGGTCTTGGCCAGGATGCCGTGCGCTTTAGCGAAGTCGCGCACCTGCCGCGGATTGACCACGGAGACAAAGTGCCCCGCAGCGACGAGTTCGCCAACGACGCGCCGTTCGTACGCACCGGTGGCCTCGAGGACAATGCGGCACGTCCCGGGTGCCGGCAATTGCGCGAGGAGCGCGGCATGCCCTTTCGCCGTGTTCGGCACGGTGAACCAGCGGCCTTCGGGAAGCTGATGACCATCGAGAGAATCTTTGGAAACATCGAGGCCCACGCACAGATTGATGGAGTCGTCCATGAACATGTCCCTTCCTTGCGGATGCGAGCTCGATCCGGGAAGACCGGAGCGGCTCTGGCGGCTGTTCGGGCTGCGTTCATAAAGCCGGCGACGATCCTGCTCACCCACGGCCTTGTGAGACCCAAGGGGGATCGATCTGTCGCCGGCGGCCGTGGGGCAGGCTGCTACGCTACGAGATCTTTGAGGGTCTCTTCGCTTCGCAGCCTGCCCCACGGCTCGACAATCTGACCACGTG
>DASPSM010000849.1:0-4066 GCA_035623955.1 Planctomycetaceae bacterium | reverse complement strand
TCACGATTCACGTCGACCAGCGCGATCTCGCGCACGATGCGGCCAGCCTGCAGCGCGAACCCCGCGCACGAGCCGACCAATCCGCCTCCGCCGATAATTGCAACTTTCATGGGTGTCGACTCGCGGATCTTTTGTTCGGGGTGCCTAGGGTCGAGCGCAGCGAGCCCCCAGTTTCTAAAGACTGGGGGCGAACCGAAGCGGTTCGATCCCAGCCACCCATCGGAGTCAGTTCTTCCCCAGCGCCTGCAAGACCTGGTCGGTGATCGCCTTGACGAGGGCGTCGAGCTCCGCGCCGCCGAGCTTGTTGGCGGTGCTCCCGGACGACCCGGCTTTGTTGGCGAGGTAACCGGGATAGTCGGGCGCCGGCTCGAACGCCTTGGGCTGGGGCAGCGATTCGCGATAGCCCTCGCGGAAGGCGCTGTTGCCGCACAGGTCGCAGTTCTCGACGTGGAACCGCGGATCGTCGAAGCCGAGCCGCTTCTTCAGGTCGAGCAATTCGTTCGTCTGCTGCTGCGTGAAGTAGTCGACGCGCCCCAGCTGTCGTGAGAGCATCAGAATCCGGCAATAGGCGTCGAGGATTTCCGTCTTCCAAAACGCCTCCTCGATTGTCTTGCCGAAGCTCACCGTGCCGTGGTTCTTAAGAATGACGCAGCTCGTCCCTTTGAGGAACGGCAGCACCGTGTCCGCGAACTTCTGGCCGCCGGGCGTTTCGTACGGGGCGATCGGAATTTCGCCCATGAAGACCTCGACCTCGGGCAGGACGCACTGCGGGATCGGCTCGCCCGCGACGGCAAACGCGGTCGCATGGGGCGGATGGCAGTGCACCACGGCCTCGACGTCGGGCCGCTCTTTCATGATCGTCAGGTGCAACAGAATTTCGCTGGTGCGCTTCCGCTTGCCCGCGATCTGCTTCCCATCGAGGTCGACGGCACAGATGTCGTCGGGCGTCATGAAACCTTTGCAGATCATCGTCGGAGAGCAGAGGACTTCGTTCTCGCCGACGCGGATTGACAGGTTGCCGTCATTGGCTGCGGCGAAGCCCTTGTTGTAGACCCGCCGGCCGATCTCGCAAATCGACTCTTTGAGTTTGCGATCGTTGAGGCAGCTTTGTCCGTTCTTGCCCGCCCACGGATTGGCCGGCGCCGGTTTCGGAGTATTCGTGATCACCGTCATTTGCTTTCTAGTCGATGCAGTTTCAAGGACCGCTGGATGTCGGACTGAAGAACCCGCGGGCTTACACCCGCGGCTCGCCTCGAGACTCGCCAATATCGATCGTGTCGAGGATGGCCGCGCTGTAGGCGTCTATCGGCTTGACCTCGGGATGGAATGGAGCGGAAGCCTCGGCCCCTTCGCTGACGCCAATCAGCGATCCGGGACCGGCCCCCAATTCGTCGAAAGTCACAAAAGGCTCCTCGCCCCCCGGCCGCAAACTCTGCAAACCTTCGCCATCGAGCGGTGCGCAGACGCGCCACACGGCCCCCGTCAACGACGGATGCCATTGCGAAAGCGTGACAGTCCCGAGCACGAAGGCGATTCTCATAGTCGGATCATTCGCTCCAATCGGCCGGCGCCGCCGGCTTGTCCCCCGCGACAATTTCCCGCAGCAGACTCCGCAGTGCGAAGACCGATTGCTCGCCGGGATCAATCGCAAACAAGTTGGCTCCCATCGTGCGTTTTGCCCGCTTGACCCGATCGGTGGTGTCGACCGCGGCGACCCGCACTTGAGGACTGCGATTTGCGTAGCAGGCCAGTGCCTCCGGCTTGCCCGTGAAGGCAATCGCTCCGTCGCATTCGCCGCGACACAAAGCTCCGACCGCCCGGCGGGCTGCTTCGCGATGACAGCCCACCAGCTCGCGCTGCCAGTGCACGCCGGGCTGCCGCCCGACGGCGTCGAGTGCCGATTCGACCGCCGGCGTCGAACGCGAGATGAGCACCGACCACTTCGCGCTCGCGGCATTCGTTGGTGATGCACCGCAGTTGGACCGCGTCCAGGCGATCTTGCGGGTGGAAAGGAAGTCGACGGCCGACGGGGTGACAATCGCCTTCGCCGCGAAAACGACGGGGCCGGCGACGATGCCTAGCGTTTCGAGCAGGGCGGCGGTGATCACCGCGTCCTGAATTGCGATGCCCTGATCCGGGGCGGTCGGTGGATTCGAAGACGCGGCGGCGGCCGGAGCCTGCAATTGCTCCAGCACGCCGGCGACGATGCGATCGACCAGGTCCGCCGCGTTTGTCATGGTCGCCGCACCTCCGCGAGACTGTCGGCCAACCCGATCACCATCCACCGCGCGGGACTGTTTTCGGCCCCGACCAATTGGCGCGTCGCCTTGCCGTCGCTGCTGATGATCACCCGGTCGCCGCGCGATCCGCCGAGGGAATCGATGGCCAGAATCGGCACGCCGTCGGGCCGCTCGCGCGCATCGAGCGGCTGCACGACCAGCAGTCGCCAGCCGCGCAGCGTCGGGTGCTTGACCGTCGAGGTCGCGTGTCCGATCACTTCAGCGAGTTGCATCGATTGAGTTCCGGTTCCAAGCCCTCTCCCATTCCGATGGGAGAGGGTAGGGTGAGGGCTCTTCTGAGTGATCTGCAGGACGTAATCAAAGGCAGCCCTCACCCCGGCCCTCTCCCGGCGGACCGGGAGAGGGTGACTCAGATGATTCGCAAATCGTCAACCATCGCGCAGCGCCGTTGCCGCGTGAAGGTCAGCGGGTTGGTGACCCCTTCGCCCGTCGGCGTGGCGATGCTGTAGGAGAGATAGCCTTCGCCGCCCGAGCCGAGCCCCGCCATGCAGGGCCCGTTCTTGACGAAGAGGGTCGTGTCCATCGTGCGGCCCATGATGGTCATCGTCCGCACGTTGCGCGAGTGGATGATGCTCGTGTGTTTGAAGTTGTGCTCGAACTCGCGCGCCAGGTCAATTGCGTGCATCGCGTCGCGTGCTCGCACGAACGGCACAAACGGCATCATCTGCTCCTCGGGGACGAACGGGTTGCTCGTGTCGGTCTCGCCGTAGAGGATTTGCGTGCCGGCCGGGACGCGCACCCCGATCAACGACGCCAGCACGGCCGCGTCCTTGCCGATCAGATCGCGATTGAGCACCGCGTGCCCGCCCGGTTTTTCTGGTGGAGCGAAGGCGATCTTCGTGAGTTCGGCAATCTGTGACCGGTTGAGGCGAAAGCCGCGGTGCCGACCGACCGCTTCGAGGAGCGCGTCGAAGATCCGCTCGACGGCGAAGACCTCCTTCTCGCCGATGCACAACAGGTTGTTATCGTAAGCCGCGCCTTGCACGATCGAGCGGGCTGCGTTTTCCAGGTCGGCCGTTTCGTCGACGACGACCGGCGGATTCCCCGGCCCAGCGACGATCGCTCGCTTCTTGCTCGCCAGCGCCGCCCGGGCGACACCCGGACCACCGGTCGCCACCAACAGGCGCACGCCGCGGTGCTCGAAGAGCTGCCCGGCCGTTTCGAGAGTCGGCTCGCCGATGATCGTGATCAGATTCTCGACGCCGATCGCCTCGTAAATCGCCCGGTTGAAGCGGCGGACCCCCTCGCAGGCCACGCGCGCTCCCGAGGGATGCGGGTTAAACACGACTGTGTTGCCAGCTGCCAGCATGTTGACGACGTTTCCCGCCAGCGTTGGCAGCGAGTGCGTCACTGGAGTGACCGCGCCGATCACGCCGAAGGGTGCGTATTCGGTGACGGTCAGTCCGTGGTCGCCGCTCAGCGCGTCGCACTTGAGGAATTCGATCCCGGGGACGAGCTTCACAATCTGCAGCTTTTCGATCTTGTGATCGAGCCGGCCGATCTTGGTTTCGTCGAGCTCCATGCGGCCGAGGTCTTCGGCCTGCTCGTCGCAGATGCGGTAAACGCAGGCGATCGCCTTGCCGCGGTTCTCCAGCGACACGTTGCGGAATTTCTCGAATCCCTGGGCGGCTGCGGCCACCGCGTCGTCGACCGTGCGGAAGACGCCCCAATCGCCGCTCGCATGTCTATTACTGCCGTGTCCGTTCCCGCTGGATGTGAGTCCGCTGGCGCGCTTCCCCAGTTGGGCAAGCACCTCTTGCACAACC
>DASPSM010000846.1:0-2229 GCA_035623955.1 Planctomycetaceae bacterium | reverse complement strand
AACGTTGACCGATTCGACGCTCGCACACGTTGCCGACTGCGTCGCCCAGGCGCTGCCCGAATCACAGGCGCGAGCCGCGGACCTCCGAGCCGACCTCGAGCGGGCCGGGCATTACGAGCCGTTGGCCTATCAAAAACTCGCGGCCCTGCGGTACGCCGGCATGATGGCGTCGCTCGTCGTGTTCGGCACACTGGCAATCTTTGCCTCTCAGACCGCAGAGCCCTGGTGCGTCGCCGGCGTCGCTGTCGGAATGCTGGTGAGCTGGTCGTTGCCGGTGTGGCTCTTGCGGCGCCGCGCAGCCCGGCGGATGCGCGAAATCGAGCAGGCGATCCCGGATCTGGCGGACATGGTCCGCGTCTGCTTGTCTCAGGGACTCGCGGTTCCCGCGACGCTCGCGACAGCCAGCAGTGAGCTGCGTCCGATTCATCCGGCGCTAGCCGACGAGCTGTCGATCGCTTGCCGCCAGGCCGAGCTCGACTCAGTGCAGGCGGCCCTCGAGGACTTCGAGCAGCGGATCGACCTGCCGGAGCTGCGGTCGCTCGTCTCGCGCCTGCTGGAAGCGGACGAGCTGGAGCCAATCGGCGAGGCTGTCCGGTAATTCGGATGCACGGCTGAGCTCGATCGAGGCTGTCCGGGAATTTGGAGCGAGAGTTGTCAATGCGCCTGCCTTTGAGCCATCGCCAGAGGGCGCCAGACAATAGCCCAGGGCTTCAGCCCTGGGGTACGTCAGCGATCAACAGGATTTCAGAGCCCCTGAAGGGGGCGACAGAACTTCACAAGCAAAATCTCTGTCGCCCCATTCGGGGCTTCAGAAAGAATGTTTTTCGCGTCCCAACCCAGGGCTGGAAGCCCTGGGCTACTCTCTGCGGCCCCTTCCGGGGCCAAGAGAATGCACCCGAATTCCCGGACACCCTCGAGCTCGCTCAGCTGTGTCTTCAGCGGTTTGGGTTGGGCGCTCAAACAGGATTCGATTGTGCTAGCGTCCGCGAAGACGCACGGCTGAGCCGAAACGTCTCAACCGTGGCACCCGAATTCCTGGACACCTTCAAGCAGGCTCCGCCGTGGCACCCGATAAACTCCCGCACAGTCTCTCCGCGACGCGGTGACAGCGGCTATCCGTCGCGGAGCATCTCGGTCGCGGCGTTCTTGCCGCACGCGCCGATCACTCCGCCCCCCGGGTGGGCGGCGCTGCCGCAGAGGTACAGGCCCTCGATGGGCGTGCGGTAATCGCTGTAGCCGGCCACCGGTCGCAGGTTGAAGAGCTGGTGCAGCGGCATGGCTCCCTGGAAGATGTTCCCCCCGGTGAGGCCCAAGATGCGTTCGAGGTCGACGGGGCTGAGCACCTGCCGATGAACGATCGAGCCGGGAACGTTCGGCGCGTGCCGGGCGATTTCCGCGATGCAGCGGTCGGCGAATTCGTCCTTGATTTCGTCCCAGCTCCCCGAGGCGAGCTTGTACGGCGCGTACTGCACGAAGAGGGAGAGGATGTGGTGCCCGGGCGGCGTAATCGTGCGGTCGACCGAGGTCGGAATCGTCATCTCGACGATCGGCCGCTCGGACGGCCGGCCGTACTTGGCGTCGTCGTAGGCCCGCTCCAAATGCTCCAGCGTGCAGCCGATGTGGATCGTCCCCCGGTGCTGCGGGCCGACCTCCTTTTTTCCCGGCAGGCAGGTGAAATCGGGCAGCTCGCTGACGGCCAGGTTGATCTTCATGCTGGCGCTCGAGTAATCGATCCGCCGCACCGCTTCGAGAAATGCTTTCGGCAGGCAGCTGGGATGGATCAAGCGCTCGAACGTCAGATGGGCGTCGAGATTCGAGGCGACGCGGCGCGCGGTAAAGTGCCGGCCATCTTCCAAAGCGACTCCGACCGCTTTGCCCGACTGCACATCGATCTTGCCGACGGGCGCGTCCTTGAGGATCTCGACGCCGCGCTCTTGGGCCGCCGCGGCCAGAGCCCCGGTCAGCGCGCCCATGCCTCCTTCGACGTAGCCCCAGACGCCGCGCGCTCCGCCGGCCGAACCCATCACGTGGTGCAACAGCACATACGCGGTCCCCGGCGCCGAGATCGGTTGAAACGTGCCGATAATGGCGTCGGTGGCGAGCGTCGCCTTGAGCGTGTCCGATTCGAACCAGCGGTCGAGGATCGAGCGGCCCGACCCGACCAGAAGCTCGATCGCCTCCGGCAGTTGGTCGCCGAGCTGCTTGAGCGCTTGATAAAGACTCCAGGTT
>DASPSM010000834.1:0-9597 GCA_035623955.1 Planctomycetaceae bacterium | reverse complement strand
CGATGGCCAGACCCTCGCCAGCGGAGGGGATGACGGGAAGGTGAACCTCTGGGATCTGCGCACGTTCCAGGAAATGATCTCGTTCGACGCTCAGCCACAGGGGGTGTCGATGGTGACCTTTTCACCCGACGGTAAGCTTCTCGCCAGCGGCGGCGCGACTGCTGACGCAAAGGGGGCGGGGGCGATTTTCCTCTGGTCCACCGAAAACCACACTGAATCCGTGCTTCGCAAATCGGCCGTAGCGCGGTGGGGATCAACGAATTCGAACTGAACACCGAATAAGGCGTTGTCGGTTTCCAAACCTCCCGCAAATTGCCTGTTGAAGGCCTGCCGAGCCGCTCTCCATAATGGCGTCAATTGAATCCCACCGAGCTTCAACCGGCGAGGTCGATCCATGCGAAGGATGAAACTGCTGCCGTTGGTCTTGGTCCTTTGCTCGTTGGTTGCGACTGCTCCCGCTCAACCAGGGAGCGACCAGGCCATCGCCGATTATACCAAGGCAATTCGGCTCAGTCCTGAAGACGCAACGGCCTGGTACAACCGTGGCGTCGCGTGGCTTGCCAAGAAGGAATTCGACAAAGCCATCCTCGACTTCAACAGGGCGATTCGGCTCGAGCCGAAATACGCTTTGGCCTACTACAAACGGGGCAACGCTTGGAGGGAAAAGAAGGAATTCGACAAAGCGATCGCCGACTATACCGAGGCGATTCGGCGCGATCCGAAGGATGCCGGTTCCCACAACAATCGAGGCATCGCATGGAGGGAAAAGAAGGATTTCGACAAGGCCATCGCCGATTACACCGAGGCGATTCGGATCGATCCCAAAATCGCAGCCGCCTACAACAATCGGGGCGAGTCGTGGTCGAATAAGAAAGAGTACGACAAAGCCATCTACGATTACAACGAGGCGATTCGGCTCGTCCCGAACTTCGGAATGGCACTCAGCAACCGGGGCGCGGCATGGTCGCACAAGAAGGAATACGGCAAGGCCATCTCCGACTACAGCGAAGCGAGCCGGATCGATCCCAAGGACGCAAATACCTGGAACGCCAGCGCATGGTTTGCTGCAACTTGTCCTGATGCCAGGTACCGGAACGGGAAAAACGCGGTTGAGCATGCTACGAGAGCGTGCGAATTGACCGCCTGGAAAGACGGTGCGATGCTCGACACCCTTGCCGCCGCCTACGCCGAAGCGGGGGACTTCCCGAACGCCGTGAAATGGGCGGAAAAGGCCGTTGAGCTTGCCCCTAAAGAAATGAAGGGCGAACTACGATCGCACCTCGACGTCTTCAAAGCCCACAAGCCGTATCGCGAGGAAGTGACGAAGTAGACGCCGATAGTCGAGGCCCGTGTGCCCCGCGGTCTCCGAGAACACGGTAAGTTCTTGGCGTACTCCTGCAAACGGCTGCTTGCTTGAGAACTCTATCAGGAAAGCAATCCAAGCGGGTCCGAGTCAGAGACCGCTTGCTTTTCGATGGCCAGCCCCAAAGCCCGCATCTTGGAGCGAAGTGTTGTCCGCGAAATCCCCAGCAGTTCGCTTGCCTGAACCTGGCTCCCCTTGGCGTAACGGAACACGGTTGCGAGTACGACACGATCGACTTCGCCACACACTTTATCGTAGATGTTGGTTTCGCCGGCATCGATCAGGTTGATCACCATCTCGGTGAGGTCGACAAGTTTTGGTTCGGGCCGTTGACGAGCCTGCGGCTGCAATGGCTGCACCGCCGGGCTTTCGCTGCGCAGATTGTCGGGCAGACAGTCGATCGTGATGATCTCGCCGGCGGACTGGACGTAAGCGTGGCGGATGGCACTCTGGAGTTCGCGGACATTTCCAGGCCAAGGATATTTTTCCAACACTTGCAGGGCGTCGGGAGCCACCGAGTTGACCCGTTTGCCGAACTGGCGATTCAGGACCTTCAGGAAATGGGCGATCAGAATCGGAAGATCGTCGCGCCGCTCGCGAAGGGGCGGAATCCAGATTGTGAACACCTTGAGCCGATAGAGTAAATCGCTGCGGAATTCTCCCAGTGCCACCTTTTCGTCAAGGTTTTGGTGGGTGGCTGCGAGAACGCGCACGTTGGTTTTGATCGTCTCTTCTCCGCCGACGCGTTCAAACTGCTGTTCTTGCAGCAGTCGCAAGATCTTCGGCTGAGTCGCTAAAGTCATATCACCGATCTCGTCCAGGAAAAGTGTTCCCTGGTCGGCCTGCTCGAACTTGCCAATGCGGCGGCGGTCTGCGCCGGTGAACGCGCCTTTCTCGTGGCCGAAGAGTTCACTTTCCAGCAGGTTTTCAGGAATCGCGGCGCAGTTGATGGCCAGGAAAGGCCCCCGGCTGCGCGCGCTATGCTGATAGATTGCTCGAGCCACTAACTCCTTTCCTGTGCCGCTTTCGCCCAGGATCAGCACCGGCACATCCAACGGAGCGGCCCGGCCAATGGCTTTGTAAACCTCCTGCATAAGGCGAGTCTGGCCGATGATGCAGTCCGCTCTTTCATCGCCGATCTCGTCGTCCGCAAAGACAGCCGGAACATGACGGAGCCGGCTGAGTTCGATCGCTTTGTCGACCAATTCCCGAAGTCGGTGCAGATCGATTGGCTTGATCAGATAGTCAAAGGCGCCCCGCTTCATGGCTTCGATGGCCGTCTCGGTTGTGCCAAAGGCTGTCAGGATGACGACGGGCAGTCGCGGATCGATCTTCCGGATCTCGTCGAAGGCGTCGAGCCCGGACATATCGGGCAAGCGGACATCGAGAATGACAACGTCCGGTTGCTGCTTTTGAACGGCGTCGATACCTTGACGGGCCGTTGACGCGGCGATCACCTCGAGCGCGTCCGAGCGCAGGCTCTTCTCCAGCGAATACAGGACGTTCGGTTCGTCATCAACAACGAGCAGTCTGGCCATCCGTCCGCTCTCGGGAAAGTCGCCCAGAATTGGCGTCGCGGGGCTATTTCGCCGCAAACTTGGCGGCTTCATCTGCGTGGATCCAAAGCGGTGCCATCCCCGCGATCATGCCGATTCCGCGAAACTGCCTCCCCTGGCAATAGTCGACAATCGCTTCCGCCAGGGAGGAATTGCACCAGGCCTCGATACAGACCCGTTCTTCACTTCCAAGGCCTCGGTGCCAACCCGCCGTCGTCTGCACGTCCAGGACGGTTTCTGGATGCCCCTTGCCGTGGGCTTCCCACCACGTAAACCCCGCGACGCCGAGCTCAACAAGCTTCTTGAGGACGCCTTCTTTGAGAACGGGATCGCAAAAGATGCGGACCGAACGAACTTCTTCGAACTGAGCTGACATCAGGGAAGACCTCGACTCCTCGACCACTTGCTGCGCGGATCCGCAACGCGACTATCAGTGGGCCATGCCGCCACTGCGCTCCGGCGGCTTGCGATTGCCGTAGAAGCTGTAAAGGACGGGCATCAGGTAACGGTCGACAAACAGCGTGAGCGCCATGCCGCCTACGACGACAATGGCGAGGGGCTTCTGCGTCTGCGAACCGATCTTGGTGGAAAGGGCCGCGGGCAACAGACCCAAAATTGCGGTCATGGCCGTGATCATCACGGGCCGCACACGTTTGGACGCCCCTTGCACAATCGCCTCTCTCAGGGGCAGCCCCTCGGCGCGAAGGGCGTTGAAGTAGGAGATCATCAAGAGCCCCTCCATCACCGCGATTCCGAAGAGGGAGATGAATCCGACTGCCGCCGACACACTGAAGTTGGTGCCGGTCAGATAAAGGGCCCAGATTCCGCCGACCGCCACGTCGAAGACGTTGCTCAAGACGACGATCGCGTCCATGAACGAGTTGAAGCAGGCGTAGTGCAAAATCACGATGAGCGCGAGCGAAATCGGGACAATGAATTTCAGCCGCGCCTCGGCGTCTTCCATTTGCTCGAACTCGCCGCTCCATTCCGTGTGGTAGGGAGCCGCCATGATTGCGTTGACCTTTTCCCGGGCTTCGTCCACGGCGCCGCCCAGGTCGCGATCGCGAACGGCGAACTTGATGGCGATCAGCCGCTGATTGTGCTCGCGATAGATGGTCGACGCCCCCAGTTCCTCAAAGCTGCCTTTAGGATTGGTGGTGCCGTCGTCGCCCAACGGCGTCACCAGGTCGCGCAGCCGCAGGCGTGGAGCCTGCGAGCTGATCGGATTGCCGGTGTAGGCTGTTCCGCCTTGCACAGTCGGGAGCACAGTTCCCGTTCCCTGAGCCGTCGGGACGACATTCGGCCCTTGCGCCTGCACGACCGTGTTGTTGATGATGTCGACGGGGACGTCGAGAATGTCGCTTTCGCTGGAGCGCAGCCGCTTGGGCCACCGCACTGAGATGTCGAACAGTTTTTCGCCTTCGACCATTTCAGAGAGCGCTGTGGCTCCCAGGGCGCTCTGCACGACGTTGCTGACGTCGGCCGTGCTGACGCCCCACCGCTGGCACTTGACCGGGTCGACGCGGAATTGCAGGTGCGATTGCCCCATCGTGTGGAACACGCCGACGTCCACGATCCCGCGCGTCGATTGCAAAATGTCCCGGACCTTGTCGGCCAGGAGTTCCAACTGCTTCAGGTCGGGCCCGAAGATCTTGACCGAGTTGTCTCCTTTGATGCCCGAGAGGGCTTCCATCACGTTGTCGCGGATGTTTTGCGAAAAGTTCCAGAAGACGCCGGGAATCTTTCGCTCCAGCTCCGCGTCCATGGCCGCCACGATCTCTTCTTTCGTGCGGGCGCGCATCGGTCCGAAGATCCATCGCCGCCAGCCGGTTTCCTTGACACTCTTCGGCCAGTCTTTTTCGGGCCGCAGCGGCACGAAATATTCGCTGTTCTCCCAGCCGGCCGTGTCGGTCGCGTCGTCGGGCCGTCCGAGCTGATTGACGATCGATTCCACTTCAGGGTATGTGGCCATGATGGCCCGTGCCTTCTGCGAAACCTCTTCATGTCGCTCCAGCGAAACGTTCAGAGGCGCCGTTCCACGAATCCACAAGTTCCCCTCTTCGAGCTGCGGCATGAACTCGCGTCCAATTTTGGGGATCAGCGAGGCCGTAAAGCCGATCAGCGCAGTCATCAACAGCACGGTGAGGTAGGGATGGTCCAAGCAGACGTTGAGTTGCCAGATGTACCGCCGCTTGAGGAACCGGACCAGGAAGTTTTCCGGCGTCGGCTGGAAGTTCTTGAACATCAGCATCGACAGCACGGGAGTCAGCGTGAGCGCCAGCAAGAGGGCGCCGGCCAAGGCGAAGCCGTAAGTCTCAGCCATCGGACGGAACAACTCGCCCTCGGCCCCTCGCATCGTAAACAGCGGGATGAAGGCGCAAATCATGATCATCGTCGAGAACAGGAGCGCGCGGTCGATCTCCCGAACGAACCGCTTGATCCGGTCCTTAATCGCCAGCTCGGGATAGTTCCCAGCGGCCAGGTTGCGATAGATGTTTTCGACCATGATCACCGAAGAGTCGACAATGATGCCGAAGTCCACGGCCCCGATGGACAAGAGGTTTGCCGACTTTCCGCGCACGTAAAGCACCGTGAAGGCAAACAACAGCGCGAGCGGAATGTTGATCGACACGATGAGCGCGGTGCGGACGTTGTTGACAAACATGAACAGAATCACGACGACAAGCCCGACCCCCATGCAGAGGTTTTCGGTCACGGTATCGGTCGTGAGGTTCAACAGATCGCGTCGGTCGTAGTAGCACTCGACCTTGACGCCGGGGAGCATTCGCCCGGTCTTGTCATCGTTGAGATAGTCGACCTTGGCCTCGACGTCCGCCAGGGCCGGCAGCGTCTCTTCGTTCTTCCGCAACAACACGATACATTCGACAACGTCCGGATCGTCGTGGCCGTATCCTTTTTCGGCGATACTGTGCTTCGACCCGGACGGGCGGTCCTGATCATGCTTCCAATACGCGACGCGTCCCAGCCGCGTCTTATGGCTCACGACGACGCCCTGGTTGGGTGTTTCGCCCGGAGTATCAGCTCGCCCACCCTCAACCACATCCTCGACTCGGACGGGTTGGTTGTTGACTGACGTGATCACGAGCGCGCGGATTTCGCGGATCCGCCGCTCTTCCTCCGCGCGGAGAATGTTGGAGGCGACAGCCGGGCTCTTTAGTCCAAGCACCTTGGTCACCGGATCGTTGCCCGCCCCGAACAGGCCTACGCTCCGCACGGTCATTCCGACCTGTCCTTCGTTGATGTAGTCGCCGCCGACCGTGACGTTGCTGTTTGTCAGGGCGGCCTGCAATTGCAGCAGCGTGACGCCGTAGCGACGTAGCCGATCGGGATCCGGCTGCACCTCATAGCGGCGCACAGTGCCGCCGAAACTGCCCACGTCGACGATTCGCTGCACAGTGCGGAACTCGCGCTCCATCACCCAGTCCTCTTGGGCTTTCAGGTCGTTGAGCGTGTAATACTCTTTGCCGCGCGCATCACGGGGACTCGTGAGCACGTACCGGTAGATCTCTCCGCAGGGGGATTCCGGCGAGATTTGCGGCGACACGTTCGGCGGCAAGGGCTGCGAGATGGTCGCCATGCGGTTGATCACTTCCTGACGTCCGGCCTCGTATGTCCACTTGTCTCCGTAGTGCCAGTTCATCTTCAGGTCGCTCAAGCCGAACAGCGACTTGCTGTGGACCGCGTTGATTCCCGGCATACCGGCGAAGGTGACTTCGAGCGGGATGGTGACCTGCCGCTCGATTTCCTCGGCCGAGGCTCCGGGCATCTGCGCAAAGACCTCGACGATGGCCGGCGCGGGGTCGGGATAGCACTCGACATTGACGTGGAGGAACGAGTAAAGGCCGACCCCGGCAAGCGTGATCGCCAGCGCAATCACCACCACCGGGTTGTCGAGCGCCCATTCAATCAGCCTGCGTAGCATGAACGATTCTCCTGGGTCGTCGCGGACCACGGCCCGCGTGCCCCACGGCTCCCAAAAAAGCGAAGCCGCAGATCCCTCAAGGATCTACGGCTCGGTTGTTCCGTAGCCGCAAAGGCAATTTGACCGCCGCGTGCTGCTTCGATTTCGACGCGCCGTCCGCGCCGGACTCACTTCAAGGTTTGCCGGCGACTCAGCGCGACAGTCTCGATCTCTCCTTCGCGGAAATTGATTTCAATTGCGAGGGTTCCAAAGAAAGGGGGATGCGTCCTCTCGATTTCCTCGAGGTTCGTCTTTAACAGCGAGCAGAGGCGATTCAAATCCCAGGCTGAGGGCAACTTGTTTGAGGCCCTTTGAGCCGGCTTGCTCGATCCTGCCACGCCTCATTTCCCCTCGGGGTTCTTAACCCGCGCTCGCGATTCCCGATCGGTCAGCGCGGTCTTCAGTTCGTTGACTCCACTGGCCAGGATTCGTTCGCCGGGCCGCAAAGGCTCTCGCGGGAGCAAGCCAAACTCGACTTCCTCGGGGGTGAGCTGTTCCTCCTTGGTGAAGGGCTTGCTGCGGACGAAAACCAGGTTCGGGAAACGGTTGGTCAATTCGACACGACGCATCGTGTATTGCTGCTTTGCCTCGTCGGTGACGACAAAGACCACCGTCTCCTGGCCGTCTTCGATCATCGCGTTGGCGGGTATCTCGACCACGTCATCAGGGGCCGGCAGTTCGACAGTGGCCTTAATGAACTGGCCGCCCCGAAGCTTGGCCTGCTCGTTTTGGATGTAGCCTTTCACCACCGCCGTATGCTGCATGGGATCGATCAGGTAGCTGACGTCATCGATAAATCCCGATAGCGGCGGGCTGCCAACTGTTCTGACCGTCCAGGGAATGAGTCCGTGCGACGATTCCTGGAGCGCCTGGAGGAGCGGCAGGTCGTCTTCGGGGCAGTTGGCGGTGATGAACAGCTTGCCCAAGTCGGAGATTTGGAAGAGGATGGTCGTGTTGTCCACGACGATTTCATTCAGGGTCAGGTTCCTCTCGATCAAGACTCCATCGGCGGGCGCCTTGATTTCCACGCGCGCCCAGCGGTCGAACTCCGATCGGTCGTGTAGCCGCAGCCGACGTTCTGCCTCTTCCGGTTTGACCGCCTCTGCGTCCTTGCGGACGCTCTGAATATCTTCTTCCGGGATTCCCCACGCGCGGAGCATGCTGACGGCGCGCTCGATCGCGTTGATGTCGCCGATCACCTGCCGTCGCTGGGTCCAGAGCTGGACTTCGGGCATGATTGCCTGTTTTTCCTCCCAGCGTTTCAAAATGATGTCGTCGAGCTTCAGCTGGTAGATGGCATCGATCAGGTCATTCTTCTTGTTGCCGACATCGACGCTGTAAAAGACGGCCAGCAAGTCCCCTTTGACGACTTTGTCGCCGGAGTGAAGCTCGCGATAAACCGTTTGCGTCTTACCGCTTCTGCGGGGATCTTCTGCGATCTGGCCGATCTGCACGCACTCGGCGGACGACGGCGAAGGCGCGAACCTCGCGCGAATGCGAAACAGCCGCGTCGGATCGAGGGCCGTCGTGCCGGGCATTTCGAGCGGCCGCGTCCGTTTCGGCACCTTCGCGACTGCGAACATGTCGACGTTGTCCTTGCGGATTCCAAGCGCCGACCGCACCTCTGCCGGCACAAAGAGGGTGTGCGGCTTGTCGGCTACTAGCTGGACGATATCGGTCGACGCCGAGTTTTCATCCCCAGAGGCGTTACTGGCTGCCGGCTTGTCGTCGTCTGCGGCGGCCGAAGGCCGCATTGTGCCATTTGCGGCGACGAGCCCAACGACCAAGACGAGGCCAAAGAACAACGCGCCGAGAATCTTTGATGAATTCGATTGGAAGAGGCGCATGAAAACGTCCTTACGGGTTCGTGGATAGGGCGAGTTCGCGCGGCGGTGCGAGAGGGGCTTTCGAAACGAGCTGACCGAGATCGTTTGACGAACTGTGCCCGGACGAATGTTGCGGCCTGGCTTCGGCAAGTGCCGCCGACACAGCCCCTCGCAGGTCGGGCAGATTGACAGATTTCGTCAGTTTGCGCGCGGCCCAACCGCTGAGAACCGAGGATTCGAGACGGTGGTTTGAGAGCAAAATGACAGAGAGCTCGGGATACTGCGCTCGCAACGTTTCCGCTAACTGGAGCCCCGTTCCCTCACGAAGCCCCAGGTCGAGAAGAACAACCTGCACCGAACAGCCTCCGAGCAGATGCAGTGCTTCGGATCCACTCCCCACCTGCAGAATGCTGTGACCTTCGCCAATCACGACGCGACCCAGAATTTGGCAAAGAATGGGGTCGTCTTCGACGATCAAAATCGTCGTGCGTCCTACATCTGAGGGCATGGCACTTCGTGGTTTCTAGCGACCGCAGCGACAAACGGCAGTACCGCGCTTGGCCAAACTGGCAATTCATGTGCCGATGCGAGCGAAGTCTGCCAGCAGATGCCAAAAGTCCAGTCAGCGACTTGAGATGCATCGTAAATCAGCTACTGCCCGTCCGGGAAAGACCTTTAGCTCATCAGTCCAGGATCTGGTCCCGACAATCAAGAATTCTTCGAGTGCGTTTCGATTGTGTCCCGCGCGACCAACTTTTCTCCTGCCCGAAAGCCCGAAGATTGCATCAGGCTAGGCGCGCGTGCTGGGAAAGAAATCGGCTCAGCCAGCCAGCACTTCCACCGCTGCGGTGATGCCTTGCCATTGAGTTT
>DASPSM010000832.1:0-11247 GCA_035623955.1 Planctomycetaceae bacterium | reverse complement strand
CTTCTTGCCCATCTCGTAGGGAGTGCCCCGCACGACGACCACAGGAATCTTCGCGTCGCCGCTGCCGACGGACGTCAAGTATCCGTCCCCGCGCGCGATTCCGAGCACGGCAAACGCAGCGATCGCGAAGACCAGGAACCTCAGTTGGCGCTGAATCATTGAAAGCATCTCGAAGAGTTTGGGGGATTACCAGGCGAAGCTGATCAGACGATTCTAACGAGCGGATCGCCCCGCGCCCCACTTGCGCAATCAGAAAAGGCAGCGTGCCGGCCCTCTGGGAAGCCTGGAGAAATACGAATTGAAATGGCCCGGCGACCTCTGTAAGTTGAGTGCACCTCGACGTTCGTACACGAGGGACGGCGTTCCATCTCCGAGGAACTCGCAATCGAGTCGCAGCATTTCCACCAATGATCGATCGACCACCTCGAGAGGACGTTGCCATGCCGCAGAACATCGAAGGTCCCAATGGACGGCTGTTTGCCGAAACGGCTCCAAGCCCCGATGAAACCTCGTTTCAAATCGATAACACCAGCGACGAGTATTATTCGTCGCCTTACTTCAAGCAGCATGCGAAGGACGTTCAACAGATCCCGGATCCGACGAACCCGCACGCTCCGCTGAATATCAACCTCGGGGATTACTTGGACCCCGACCTGATCGCTGCCATCCAGAAGGCTAAGCAAATTACCTTCCACGCAACCGGCGACACAGGGGCCGCTAAAGTCAACCGGCAGCAGACGATGGCGCGGGCCATCGCAAACGAGGCGAGCGTCGCTGACGCAATGGCGGCCGACGTGCAAAGAGGGGGCGGCGACGCGCCGGCGTTCTTTTACCACCTCGGCGACGTGGTCTATCAGTTCGGCGAAGCCAAGTACTACTACGATCAGTTTTACGAACCGTATCGCGAGTATGATCGCCCGATTTTTGCCATTCCGGGAAATCACGACGGAATGGTCTTCGGCCCAACCTCAACATCTCCGAGCAATGTCTCGCTGTTCGCCTTCAAAAGAAACTTCTGTGCGACAGCGGTGGGGCCGTCGCCCGATACGGGCGGGCTCATTCGCAGCGCCATGACGCAGCCGGCCGTCTATTTCACGCTTGACGCGCCTTTTGTCTCGATCATCGGTCTCTACAGCAACGTTCTGGACGGGCCCGGCGTGATCTCGTCGCAAGGCGGAAAGTATCCCATCCGAGATGTGCAGCTCGATTTCTTGAAACAAGAGCTGATTCGTCTGAAACCCCTGCGAGCCAAGCGCGAGCGCGCCGTGGTCCTGGCCGTTCATCACCCCCCTCTCTCCGCCGACGCGAAACATGGAGGATCAAGGGGCGTCGCCGACGATATCGACACGGTCTGCCAGGACAAGGATGTCAATTTTTGGCCCGACGCAGTTCTTTCCGGCCACGCCCATCTTTATCAGCGCTTTACGCGCAAGGCCGATGGTGGTCAGCAGATTCCCTACGTCGTGTGCGGGGCCGGCGGCTACGCCGCGACGCCGCCTCGCGGAAAACTCGGTAAAGCGCCGATTACGGTCGGCAACCATACGCTCGAAATCGATCCTTTAGTGATGTTCGGCTACCTGACTCTCGTTGTCGATTCCGGGTCGCTCAGGATCGGCTTCAATTCGCCGGTCGCCGGTCGCGTGGTTGAAATGGATCACGTGACCGTCGATTTGGCGTCGGGGCAAATCTCGGAAAACGGAACGCGGCGCGTGGCGACGCAGGGCCCTCCACGCCCTCCAAAACCGCGGAAACCGCAAAAGCCGGCGCCCAGACACCAAAAGCATGGTGCGCACAAAAAGTAACGCACTGGCTCCGATTTCTTCTGCGCGCTTGTCGTCACCCGGATTTCGCTGCCGCTGTCAATGAAGCCTCAGATCAGCCCCGCGACCGGTTCTCGGTGGTCGAGGATGTACTGCGGCCGGCCGCGGTAGTCGCGGAGCGTCGTCGCCAGATCGATGCCAAGGACGTGGTAGAGCGTCGCCAATACGTTTTGGATCTGGATCGGGCTGCCGATGACTTTTTCGCCGCGGGCGTCGGTCTCGCCGATGATCTGGCCCGCCTTCAACCCGCCCCCGGCCATCCACAGGAAGCCAGCCTCGGGCCAGTGGCCGCGGCCGTCCGGCGTCAGATCGCCGATCCGCGGCGTGCGGCCGAACTCGCCGCCGACGAGAACGGCAACATCGCCGAGCAAGCCGCGCTCATCGAGGTCGGTCAAAAGCGCGTAAAGTGCCCGGTCCAATGGCGGCAGCAATCCACGCAGATCCCTGAAATTGTCACGATGCGTGTCCCAGCCCGAGAAGCACTGCGTCACCACCGAAACGCCGGCTTCCACGAGTCGGCGCGCGAGAAGTAGCGAGCGGCCACACTGAGTGCCGTTGGGGCTGGCCTTCTCTCCGTAGCGGGTGCGAATGTGCTGTGGCTCCCTTTCGATCTCGAAAGCGGCCCGCACCTTGCCGGAGGCGACGATCTCGAGCGCTCGACTCTGGAACGCGTCGATCCCCTTCATCGTGCCGGACTCGTGCACGTCGCGGCGGAACGTGTCGAAACGCTTGAGCAGCTCGTTTCGCGTTTCGAGCCGGGCGACGCCGATCTGGCGGCAGCGTCCCATATTCTCGAAGGCTTCGGGGCTGCTGCCGCCGCCGACGCGAAACGGCTCGTGTTCGAGGCCGACATAGTAGGCCCGTTCCCAATCGGGCGGATTGTCGACGCTGACATAGGTCGGGATGCCAGCGCGGCTCGGTCGCAGCCGGCTCACCACCGAGCCCAAGGCCGGACGCTGAGCCTCGCCCGGCACCGACGCCCGCGGCGATTCTTGCCAGGCATAACCACTGTAAAAGGCGTTGCCCGTGTGCAGATTGGCGAGCTGACAGCCGCGGAGAATTGTGAACTTATCCGCGACCCTCGCCTGCATCGGCATGAGTTCGCAGATCTCGATCCCGGGAACGTTGGTCCGAATCGGGCTGAACTCGCCGCGGTATTCGCGCGGCGCCTCGGGCTTCATGTCGAACATGTCGAGGTGGGACGGACCGCCGCTCAGGTGAACCATAATCACCGACTTCTGCCGGGTGTTTTTTGCCGGGGATTCGGCCCTCGCGCGCAGCACGTCGTCCAGCGTCAGTCCGCCAAGCGCCAGCGCTCCAGCCTGCAGAAAACTGCGGCGGGTGACACCGTCACAATCGTCTGCCGCTCCGTGCTGAAGGATCGCAAACACGGCTCACCTCGATCCCATTGACATATGCATTGATTTCGATGCGTATCTGGAGACCTTGTAACACCTGGCTTTGCGCCCGTCCAGTCAGCGTGGCGGCAGCTGTCCCCCAGCGCCATCATCGAAGCGGGCAAAGCCGAATTGCCGGGCAGGAAACGAGGCGAACCGGGGCGGGCGCTTCACTATCCTCACACTCGAAACGCAAGACGACTTAGTTCTTGGAGCCACGAACGATGCTGGACGAAATCGTGCAGAGGGAAAGGAATTGAGTCGGATGACGCAGACGAACGCCCTACAACGCGCACTCGAATCCGCAACGCGTTATCTCGAAGACCTCGATCAACGACCCGTCAACGCGACCGTTGATCTCGAGGAATTGCGGGCGCGGCTCGGCGGCGCCCTGCCCGAGACAGGAACCGAACCGGCACGCGTCATCGACGAGCTGGTCGTCGACACGGCGGGAGGCCACCTGGGCTCGGCGGGGGGCCGGTTTTTTGCCTGGGTAATCGGCGGCGCGCTCGAGTCGGCCCTGGCCGCCGACTGGCTGACATCAACCTGGAATCAGAACGCCTCGCTCTTCGCCATCAGTCCCGTAGCGGCGGTCGTCGAGGAGATTGTCGGGGCCTGGCTCAAGGAGTTGCTCGCATTGCCGGCCAACGCTTCGTTCGCACTGACGACCGGCTGCCAGATGGCCCACTTTACCTGCCTGGCCGCCGCGCGGCATGCCGTGCTGCGCGACGTCGACTGGAACATGAATGAGCGCGGGCTGTTCGACGCGCCGACGATCCGAATCATCGTGAACCAAGAACGTCATGCCACGGTCGATCGGGCCGTCCGCTTCTTGGGTCTCGGCAGCGAAAATGTCGTCGCGGTCCCGACGGGCCCCTCGCGCGCGATCGATTGGGAGCGTTTCAAGGCAGCGCTCGACGAGGAAGCCGGCCCGAAAATCGTGGTGCTCAGCGCCGGCGACCTCAACATCGGCGCCTTCGACGAATTCACGCGGCTGATTCCGTACGCCAAGAAGCACAGAGCCTGGATTCACGTCGACGGGGCGTTTGGATTGATGGCTCGCGTTAGCCGCTCGAAACGATCGCTCACCGCGGGAGTCGAGCTGGCCGACAGCTGGGCTTCCGACGGTCACAAGTGGCTCAACGTGCCGTTCGACTGCGGCCTTGCTTTTGTGCGCGACCGGGACGCCCACCGCGCGAGCATGACGGTGAGCGCAAGTTACATCGCGCACGAGGAAGACGCCCGCGACGAGATCAACTGGAATCCCGAATGGTCACGCCGCGCGCGAGGATTCACGGTCTACGCCGCCATCAAAGAGCTGGGCCGCGCCGGCCTCGAAAACCTCATCGACCGCACGTGCTCGCACGCCAGGGCGATCGTTACCGGCATCGGCTCATTGCGCGGGGCGGAAGTCCTCTGGACGCCCCAGCTCAATCAGGGTCTCGTGCGATTTCTCGATCCGCACTCGCGGGCGAGCGAGGCGGATCACGATCGCCGAACCGATCAGGTCATCGCCGGCGTCAACGCGACGGGTGAAGCCTTCTTCAGCGGCACGACGTGGCGCGGCAAGCGGGCGATGCGCGTCAGCGTCGTCAACTGGCGAACGTCGGCATCCGACGTCGAGCGGGCTATCAACGCGGTCGCGTCGGTGCTGGCAAACGCCTGACGAAGAGCGCATGATCGTTGGTCGTTCCAGTTCCGCGGCCCGGCTTTTCCGCAGCCGTTCCTGGTTGAAGGACCATCGTCATGACTCGCATTCACGGTCGGTTCGTTGCGCTTTCCCTGCTTGTCGTCTGTGCGGCATCTCGTCCTTGCCTTGGGCAAATCGGCCCGGCCGACGTCGTCTTCGCGCGGCTCTCTTCGAGCACGGTGCGGATGGCGTACGTCGATCGCGGCGGCGACATGAGTGCCATCGAACCGCTGCTTGCCGATGCCGGGCGAAACGCGCTGACCAACCCGCTCGAGTCGTACCGCGAGTTTACCCACGCGATGACGCTGATGAACGGCGGCAAGTGGACCCCAGAGGCCGAGTTGGCGACGGGCCTCGATTTCGCCACGAGCGCCAAGGTCGTGGCCGCCGGCGAGCCGCTGCAGTGCCGGGCCACATTTTTGTTCGACGCGCCGTCGGCGGAAGCGGGCCCGTATCGGCTGCAGCTCGATCTGCTGAAACCCGACAAGCTGAGCGGGGAGGGACAAAAGGCCGAGCCTTCCAAGTCGAACGCGAGCGAAAGTCGGTCCGTCGAGCCGGGCATCGTGCTGGGCGACGTCCGCGGTCGCAAAGAAGGCGAGACGGTCGGCTTGATCCTTGACCCGTCGAAGCGGGTGGGGCCCGGATTGCACCTGCTGCGAGCGACCCTCAAAAACGGAAAGGACGAAACGCTCTACGAGTACTATCGCACATTCTTCGTCGTGGACAATCTGAATCGGCGCTTGGCGGCGGCTCAAAAGACGATCGATCTGCTGAACGATCAAACAAGCCGGGCCGCGACGAGCGCGCGTTATCTGCTCGACACGATTCGGCTGGCTCAACTGAGCTACTTGGGGGGCGCGTTTCAGAATCTGACCGGCTATTTGCACACCGCCTATCGAGCACGCGGCTTTGCTCTCGCGGAAGCGATGGACTTCGACGCCGCGCTTGAGACCGCGACGAAACTGGCGACCGCCCTCAAGGAGGGGCACGATCCCTTCGCCGGCACGACGGGCGACCTGCGACTTGCGTACCGTTCGGGGTTCGACGGCAAGCTCGTTCCGTACCGAGTTTATGTCCCCTCCAAATACGACAAGTCGAAGAAGTATCCGCTGATCACGCTCTTGCACGGAGCCGGCGGAGACGAGAACAACTTCTTCGACCGCTACGAGGGGCGCTGGCCCAAACTGGCCCAGGAGCGCGGGTTTATCATCGTGGCGGTCAATGGCCGCGGCCCCTTGAGCGGATATCAGAAAGCCAACGGCGCCGAGCGGGACGTGCTGGATGTCACCGATCTGGTCGAGAAGAACTACAACATCGATCCGAATCGCGTCTACCTGGCGGGCCACTCGATGGGTGCGGCCGGCACGTGGCTGATCGGCCTCACGCACCGGGACCGGTTTGCCGCGCTGGCGCCGATCGCCGGCTCGCGAATGTCAGGGCTGTTGGAATCGGCCCTTAAATCGGGCCCGAAGATTCCTCTGATGATCGTCGCCGGCGCGAAGGATGCATTGGTCCCCGTCGCTGGCTGTCGCGCCGCTGCCAAGAAAGCGAAAGAGTTGGGCTACGACGTCAAGTACCTCGAATACCCGGACGGCGACCACATCTCCGTGGCCATTTCGTCAGTCAAAGACATCTTTGACTTTTTCGAGGCGCACAAAAAAGCGCAGGGGCCCGAATCGCGCGCGGTGGGCGACTCGACCCAGCGCCGCTAAGACTTCTCTGCCGGCTTGCCGTCCAATTCGCGCAAGAACGCCCGGAGCGCTTGCGGCGCGACCGGTTTGGTGAGGTGGGCATCGCAGCCGGCGTCGAGGGAGCGCTGGCAATCGCGCTCCTGACCGTAGCCGGTCATGGCGATGATGACCAGGCGCCGGTGTTTCTCGCGCGTGCGCAGCGATTTTGCCACTTCGTAGCCGTTGAGCTCGGGCAGGCCGATGTCGAGTAGAATAATCTCGGGGCGATAGGCCTGCGCCGCGTCGAGGGCCGCTTTGCCGTCGTGCACCATCCAGACGCGATGGCCGTCGAGCCGCAAAAGCGTCGAGAGCATCTCGGCGGCGTCGACGTTGTCGTCTACGACAAGGATCCGAAACTGCGGGCCGTTGTTGGCGCGTTCGGGGGTGGTGCGAATGACCTCCGGCACGGTCGCCAGCTCCTTGTGAATCGGCAGGCGGACGATAAATTCGGCACCGGTGCCGGGCCCGTCGCTCCGCGCCTCGACCTTGCCGCCGTGAAAATCGACCAGTCGACGGACCAGCGTCAATCCGATGCCCAACCCGCCGCGCGACCGGTCGAGAGAAGACTCAGCCTGGCGGAAGAGGTCGAACAGGTGGGGCAAGAGCTGGGGATCGATGCCGATGCCGCTGTCGCGCACCTTGATCACGACTTCGTCCCCACGCGTCTTCGCGCGGAGCTTGATCAGGCCGCCGCGCTCGGTGTACTTGGCCGCGTTGTCGAGCAGGTTGGAAATGATCTGCTCCAGGCGGACCGGGTCGGCGAACAGGACGACGGGCCCCTTCGGCACGCTGACCTCTAATTTGTGTCCGTGCGCGTCGATCAGCGGGCGGGCCGTTTCGATCGAACGGGCGATCACCTCCTTGAGCAGCAGGCGCTCCGGCCGCATTTGGATCTTGCCCCGCATCAGCCGCGACAGGTCGAGCAGATCGTCGACGAGCCGCACCATGTGATCGACCTGCCGATCGATGACGGTCAGGGCCTTTTCGGCGACGTGTTCGTCGATCCCCGGAGTCCGCGCGATCTCGAGCGCGTTGCGGACGGGAGCCAGCGGATTACGCAGCTCGTGGGCCAGCGTCGCCAGGAACTCATCTTTGCGACGGTCGGCCTCCTTGGCCTCGTCGTACAGTCGCGCGTTTTCGATCGCGATCGAGGCCCGCTGGCCGAAGTCCTCGGCCGCCTCCAGATCCTCGGCACAGTATTTGCGCGACGTGCCCGAAAGGACGAACGTCATCGCGCCAAAGATCACGCGGTGCGTGGCCAGCGGCACGCAGATGATCGACTGCGAATCGAGACCGCACAGAAGATCTCGATCCTCCGGCGTCAACGGCTCGGCGTATTCGAACGGATTGACCGCGTCAGCGACCAGCCGCGACTTCCCGTGCCGCAGCACGTTTCCCACCAGCGATCCCGAGCCGAACGTGTTGGGGAGCCGCTTTTTGAGCCGTCGGAGGATGGTTTTCTGCTCCGGGTCGGCATGGTGCACGGCCCAATTCACGACAGAGCCCCCGCTTGTTTCCGAGCGCGGACTGCACAAGTCGACGATGCACCAGTCGGCAAACAGGGGAACGGGCAGCTTGGCCACGCGCGACAGCAGGTTCGACGAATCGACGACGCTCGCCAGCAGATTTCTCGCGTTGACCAGAAACTTGGTGCGCTCGTCGGCCCGCTTGCGTTCGGTAATGTCGCGGATGATGCCCGTAAACAGCCGCTTGCCCTGCAGGACATATTCACTGACAGCCAGGTCGATTGGAAAGACGGTCCCGTCCTTGCGCTGGGCGCGGACTTCACGATTGATGCCAACAACCTGGGCGATCCCGGTCTGGCTGTAGGTCGAGATGTATTCTTCGAGGCTGCTGCGATCGGGCTCGGGCATCAGCCGCGAAATGTTTTCGCCGATCATCTCGCCCGCTGAGTAGCCAAAGATTCGCTCGGCCGAGCGGTTCCACGACGCGATCGTCCCCTGCTCGTCGATGGTGACGATCGCGTCGACCACGTAGTCCACGACCGAGCGCAGCCGCTCGTTGGCCTCTTGCAGCTTGGCGTGAGCCTCTTGCTGCTCGAATTCGAGTTTCTTGCGTTCCGAAATGTCCCGGATGATTCCGGTGAAAAACTCGCGGCCGCCCCGCGAAAACGAGCTCACCGCCAGGTCGATGGGGAAAATCGACCCGTCTTTGCGGCGACCCACGACCTCGCGCCCGGTGCCGGCAATTTCCGCCAGACGGATCTTGGCGTCGTCGGCCGCATCGGTCTGGAGGCCACTCTCCGGCGGGGCGGAGACGAGCAGGCTGACGCTGCGTCCGATCAACTCGGCGGCGGAGTAGTTGAAAAGTTTTTCAGCAGCCGGGTTGAGGGTCTCGATCAGTCCGCCGTCGTCGATCGTAATGATGCCGTCGACGACGTGATCGACCACCGAGTCGAGCCGATCGTGAACTTCCTTCAACCGGATGGACGACTGAGAGGTCGCGGCTCGCAAAAACGAGCTGTCGGTGGGGCTGCTAAACATGGCCAGAGCTCCATTCAATTGCCATGCCTGTCGCCGGCGCCAGATTCAGATGGGAAGCGCCGACGGCCCGCCAAGGATGGGTTGACTCAATCGATTGTCAAATAATTGACCGGCCAATTCAAGGGGGCAGGGAATCGCTTCTGGAGCCTTTGTCGCGGCCGTGCGCGAGATGCGAGGGTGACACACCATGATCGACCAATAAGCTCGAGTCGGCCTCATGCGGCACCACTCGCCAGAACAAATCCGCCAATTAAAACACCAGAACGCGCTCTCAATACTATTTCCCTCGTCGAACCAACTCAAAGGCGCTTCGCGGCTACTCGGCCGCGTTCTTCAAATGTGCGTCGAACCAGTCGAGGGCCAGTTGCTGGGCCTGTTTGCGGGCTTCGAGATAGATGCCGTAGTGCTTGATCTTCGGGATCACGACGAGCTTCTTCGGGCCGGTCGCGCGTTCGTAGGCTTTCAGGCCATGGTCCTTGTTGTCGAAGAGTTCTTCCTTCTCGGCCAAGACAAACAGCATGGCACACTGCTTGGCGCGGGCCACGTCTTCGACCGGCGCGTACTGCATCAACTTCTCGCGGATCGGCGCGCCGCGGAGGTTGCCGATCACGCGGGCGCCCGGCGGCGGATAGCCGAGGTCGCCATGCGTGCGGGCCGCTGCATCGTTGAAGGTCGTCTCGCGAATGTTGTCGGCCAGAGCCACCGCGCGCGAGTCGAGGGCCGGCACCTGGCTCACCAAGGCTTTGATCCGCGGATCGCGGGCAGCGACGTAGACCACGTGGCCGCCGGAATAGCTGCTGCCCCACAGGCCGATCCGCTGCCGGTCGCATTGTGGCTCGCCGTAAACCCAGCTCACCGCGTTCAAGATGTCGGCCGTCTGGTCGATGGGGTCGACCACTTCGCGGACTTCGAGAACCTCGGCCGTGAATTTCGGCCCCACGCTGCGTGAGGGCTGTGGTCCCGTCAGAATGACGCGCGAGTCGCTGGCACCCCAGCCGCGGTAGTCGAACGTCACCACGAGGTAGCCCGCCCGGGCGAAGATGACGGCGTCGGGCCGCAGCACCGCGGCCGTCCCGCCCCAACCGTGCGACATCACGATCGTCGGCAGCTTTTTCTCGCTCGCGCTCTTTGGAGAAAAGACCTCCGCGGCCAGCCGCGTCCCCTCGCTGATGATCGTGGCTTTGCGGAAGGTGACGTCGTCCGGCGGATGGAAGTCGGCCGGGCGTTGTTGAGCGCGAGCAGTTATCGCGGGGATGAGGACAAGAACAGTCAGCCCGATTAGCCGGAAAGTGCGTGAAATCATTCGATTCTCCAGTTCGTGGAAGCGCGTTCGAAAGAATGCGGAGAAGCTGCAACGGCGACGTGTGGCGATCAGTCCCAAGCAGTCTCGCTCCGGCAGTGAGTCAATTCAAGTTCGAGTTCGCGTGCAGAAGGTTTGGAGGTTCCAGTCACCTCGGGCTCCCGTGGCAGACGCAAAAAAGAAGCGGGGCCGATCGTGCTTGCGATCGGCCCCGCCAGTTCCGTGTTGTGAGAGAAGGATCCGTTCCGTCGACCGCCCCTCGGCAAATTAGTCCTCGCTGACCAGCGACAAAGCGCTGACCCCGGCCGACTTGCTTGTATCGGCATCGGCCATCTCGGTGTCGGATGTCACCGAGTGAAGATCCCAACCATGGTCGGTGGCGACGAACTTGTAGGTTCGGCCCGGCTCCAGGGTGTAGCGAGCTTCACCAAAAGATCCGCCGCGATCGAAGGCAATGACCTGCGTTCCATCCTCGAAGGTTGCCGTTTCGCCGGCTGCGATCACGTACTGGCTCTCACCGAGGGTGTAGCTCAGCGAAGTTCGTGTGATAGCCGGATTCAGCAAGGTGATGACAACCGGACGAGGCACGACGACGCCCGGATCCACGGGGATGACCGGAATCACGTCGCCAGCATCCCAACCGCCACCGTCCCAGCCGCCGCCGTCCCAACCGCCGCGTCCGCCGCGGTGATTCGAATGATTCCCTTTGTTGGCGTGGCTGTTCTTGCCATTCTTGCCGCTCTTGCTGTTGCTCTTGCCGCTCTTGCCAGAGTGACTGTTCTTCGAGTGGCTCGAGTGCGAGCGAT
>DASPSM010000822.1:0-3731 GCA_035623955.1 Planctomycetaceae bacterium | reverse complement strand
TTCGTCGAACCGAGTGGGACCAGAGGGACTTGAACCCTCACCGACCTGGGTAAGAGCCAGGCATGCTGCCGCTAACACCTTGATCCCGTGTGCATTCGTGTCTGCATTCGATTGGGGCCGGAGGGATTTGAACCCACGCCTCGCAGATTAAAAGTCTGCTGTGCTGCCGTTACACCACGACCCCGCATCTGGTCGTGGCTCTGTTTCTTGCGGTGAAGCTGGATCATTTGTTCTTGTCTTTGAAAAAAGGACCAAAGGTCGCTCGGGGTGGAGTCGAACCACCGTTTTCGCCTTATCAGAGCGACGTGCTTCCGTTGCACCACAGGGCGTGGTCGTTTCCGCGACAGAAAGTAGAGAGGAGACCGCAGGAGAGTCTTTCACGTGCGGCACCGGTCACTCCGAGAGAACCTTTTTCCTCAGCTCACCTTTCTCCTCTCTCCTTTCTCCTGCTCTATTTTTTCGGCCGTTGGCCGAAAAAATCGGGATGACTGGAATCGAACCAGCTTCCTCGTGCTCCCGAAACACGCGGGCTCCCGGCGCCCCTCATCCCGTTTGTTCGCCGCCCTGCTCAAATTTGACTCGTGCGGGATTCGAACCCGCGTCGCCGCCGTGAAAGGGCGGAATCCTCACCGTTAGACGAACGAGCCGGTGGTTAGCCTCGAGAGGGGAAAGTAGAGAGTAGGCCGCAGGAGGGCCTCTCAGGGTCGAGCACCGATCAGCAATCTGAGGTGGCTCTGGTTCTCACCTTTCTCCTTTCCCCACTCTCCTGCTCTACTTTTCGGCGTGTGGCCGAAAAGTGGGTCGGGAGGCGCTCGAATCCTCGTCCCCTGGTTTTCAGCCAGGCGCTAAACCGTCTCAGCTACCGACCCGAATCGAGGGCCTCCGCCGCATCCAGCAAACAAAAAACCCGATGTCATTCGCTGTGACATCGGGCCGTTAAGTGCCTCTCCGATATTTTGGGCCAGTGTCACAAGCGCAGCGGATGTGAGGGTGTATTCCCCGCGGGCAACGTATTTGGGGATTTACGTCGCTGCTGGGCGGAATAATCCGCACACACGCGTTCTTGGGTCAAACCGGGCCGTAAAAATGCCATTGAAGGTCGTTTCCGCTCCAATTGTCGATGTTGCCGGCCGCGTGCCAGAGCCACGCGACTCGTCTCCCCGGTTAGACGCGAGCCGACTCGGGTTGGTTCACCGAGATTTTGAGATTCTTTTGATACGCCAGCGGCCCCATTTCACTTCAAGCCAAGCTTTTGGCCTTTTTTCAACAAACCGACCATCTCGTTCAGGCGCTTCCGCTTCGTTTCCTCTCGTTTGGCCGAATCGACCCAGGCGATGTAATTTCGCTTACACGACAGAGCGAGCTTCTGGAAGAAGTCCCACGCGCGCGGATGCGCCCTCAGCTCCTCCTCCAGATAAGCGGGCAGCACCGTTACCGACGGCCGGGGCGCGTCGCCGTCGCGATCAGTCGGGGCCCGCTGCAGGCCGGCCGGAGCAAGGAGCCCTTGCGCTTTCAGTTCCGCATAGCGCTGCCGATTGATCGTGGACCAGCGGCTATCGGGCTTTCGCGGCGTGAACTTCCGCGCATAGCGGTCTTCGTCAAGACGCCGCACCAGGCTGTCGATCCACCCAAAGCAAAGGGCCTCGTCGATCGCGTCCCCAAGGTCGATCGATTTCTCGCCCGTGTGCTGTTTGTAGAAAACGAGCCATACCTCGGCTTCGGCGGCGTGATTTTTCTGCAGCCAGCGGCGCCAGAGTTTACGCGTCCGTACGTCCAACGTCTTGAGGCTTTTCGCCGGCATCAGCGCCTCGCCCTCACCCTACGCTCTCCCATCGGAATGGGAGAGGGTTTTGAAACTGCCTCTGGCAACCTGGCTGCATTTCACGCGGGGCGGTGTTCGAGGATCTCCCGGATTTCTTTGGTGGGATCGTCCGCCACGCGGCAGGGCGTGTCAAAAATCATCGTCGCTCGCTTATCCGCGGTGTAAGCCGGCCAGTTGGGCAATCCAGCGTGGTTTGGGTTGCCGCTGCGGGCGAGCGCCGCCCAGGCTCCGGCCGTCGCCGCTTCGAGCTCGCGCATCGGCGGGCTGATCGGGCCAACCATGCTCTCGCACAACTCGATGTGGTCGAATGCGAACGGAATTTCCATCGTGTGCGGCGATCGCAAATTCATGACCGGCGTCTCCCACGCAAACACGTACAGGTACGTCGGCCCTTTGCCGAGAGCCGCGCGCCGCTCGGCCAGTCGAATCGAGCTCATCGCTTGGATATCGGTGCCGATGTACGTCGATAATTCGTAAGGGCTCGCCTTCGGATACTTCTTGCGATAGCTGGCGATGACGTCGGGGGCAGCTTCGCCCAGCCCGCGCTTGGCGTTCTTCAGCAACCCTTCGTCGTCGAGCTTGCCGAATGTCGGCGAGTCGATGTCGTAAACCGTCCGCTCCGTGCGCGTGTAGCCGACGATGACCGGGACGTCCTCGGAAATGGACGGAGCCGCCGGTTCAAAGGGTTGCGTGGGCAGGGTCTTCCCGTCGACCACCGGCCGAGTCCCTAAACCGGGGCGGCCGCTCCCGATTTCGGCCCGCACCGCGGAGGCGTCCCCGGCGGCGATCAGCTGATCGAGGGGCACCTTTTGCAGGTCGCGGGCCTGCCCGGCGGTCAGGCCGAGTTTCTTCAGCACGCGCAGGGTGTACTCGTTGGCGCTCTGTGGCGTGCCGACACGCAGCGCAGCGCCGCTTTCGATCGCTGCGCGATGGAACAGCCCTTTGGCGGAGGGCATCGCCAGCAAGGTCGAGACCTTGGCACCGCCCCCCGACTGGCCGAAGATCATCACATTGCTCGGATCGCCGCCGAACTGGCTGATGTTGTCGCGGACCCATTGCAGGGAGGCGACCAGATCGAGCTGGCCGGCATTCCCCGACCCGGCGAATTCCGGCCCGGCGACCTCGTCGAGATAGAGGTATCCCAGAACATTCAGGCGGTGGTTCACGCAGACCACAACGACGTCCTGACGTCGTGCGAGTCCGCCCCCTTCGTACCCCGGCGCGCTGCCGCTCCCCTGCTCAAACCCCCCACCGTGGAACCACACCATGACGGGCCGTTTGCCGCCGTCGTTGAGCCCTTTTGTGAACACGTCGAGGCACAGGCAATCCTCGCTCGGGCCCGCCTTCGACGCCGGACGCAGGACGCTAAAGAACTCCAGTTGTTTGGCGCCGCGCGGCCTGCGCGATTGAGGGGCGAAGTGTCCGTACTCGAAAGCGTCCCGCACACCCGTCCAGGCCTCCTCCTGGACCGGCGGGAGAAACCGCCGCGAGCCGCCGGTTGGTGCGCCGTACGGAATTCCTTTGAAGACATGCACGCCCTGCATCGTCTTGCCCCGCACTTTGCCCGAGCGTGTCGAGACGGGAGGCGTGACATCCGCCAATCCTCCCTCCGCGCGGGCGCGACGCAGCGTCTCAGGGACGAGCCCGCCCAAAGCGACACCACCGGCGCACTGCACCGCGGTTGCGAGGAACGCCCGACGATGGACTTCAGACCGACGCTCGTTGTTCAGTTGGCTTGCGGACATCCCGGACTCCTTCACAAGGTGAGGGCGGTTCATGCGAGAGAAACGTGAATCAAGCGCGACACGCATCGCTCAGCTTCCCGTGTTCGTCGTGGTTGGCGCGCGGCCGCTTGATGAACGATCTGCGATGACTTATGGTAGCCGCAGACCGCTCCAGCTAGGAGTTT
>DASPSM010000811.1:0-5617 GCA_035623955.1 Planctomycetaceae bacterium | reverse complement strand
GTGTCCCAGCGCGACCAGTCCGCCAACCGTACCTCTCTCAGCCTTCTGGAGCGGGTCAAGGCGGACGACCAGCAAGCCTGGCAGCGCCTGGTGCGCCTTTATACCCCCCTGGTTTGTCACTGGTGTGGCCGCTGGCAGGTGACGGGCGCCGATGCCGACGATGTGGCGCAGGATGTCTTCCTGGCGGTCGCCGCCGGGATCGAAAAATTCCAGCGTCCCCGCCCCGTCGGCGCGCCGTCGCCGCCTCTGTCGGAGTCGCGACCGATCGGGAGCGCGAGCTCGCCGGCCCCGTCCGCCGTCACCAGCCCAAAGCCCACGGGATCGTTCCGCGGTTGGTTGGGAGCCATTACGCGGAACAAGCTGCGCGATTTCTACGAGCGCCGCCAGCGCCACCCGCCGGCCCAGGGCGGCAGCGACGTCCACCGCCTGCTCCAGGAAATTCCCAACGCCACTCTTTCCGACGAAACTGCGGATGCTGCCCAACTCAGTGATGTCTACTACCGCGCCCTTGATTTGATCCGCGGCGACTTCGAGGACCACACCTGGCAGGCCTTCTGGCGGACCGCCGTCGACAATCAGACTCCGGCCGAGGTTGCGCCCGCCCTGGGCATGAGCAAGGTTGCCGTCCGCCAGGCCAAGGCACGTGTCCTTCGTCGCCTCAAGGAAGAAGTCGGCGACCTGATCCACTGAAACCAACCTGTCTTACCCGCCCGCTCCGACCCCACGCGTTCAGCGCCGCGACCGTGAGGGTGCCGTACCCCAGGGACATCGCACGCTAAGCCAGCGATGTGACAGGGGATGCACCGCCCCGCGGCCCTCGATAACGGCCTGGACAATCACTTCGACCTGCGTCCCGATTCGACGCCCTGCTGCCTTTATCTGTCGCGCCAATTTTTTCGCGTCACAGCCGACCGTTCTTAGAGCAGCGGAAGTGAGACCGGCGAAATCCGCCCTTCGGATTCGCACCACTTGACCGAGTCGAGTCGAGGAGCTTTCCCAATGGCCATCCGTTCCCGGAGTCGCCGCCGATCTGCGCGCAAGTCCCGCAACATCCGCAAGGCCCGGGCTCGCCAGCAGTCCGCTCTCCCCGCGCTCGAGGTGCTCGAAGAGCGCGCCCTGCTCTCCAGCACCCCGACCTCCCTCGCCCTCAGCGTCTCGAGCCCGGCTCGGGTCTACGGCCAGAGCGAAACCCTCACCGCGGTCGTCACCACCCCCAACGGCGACCCCACCCCGACCGCCAGCGACGGCACGGTCTCCTTTTACGCCGGCGCGACGCCGCTTGGCAGCGCTCCCCTCAGCCTCTTCTCGGGCAACCAGGCCACCGCGACCTTGACCACCACGGCCCTGCCCGGCGGCGCGGACCACGTCACAGCCCGCTACAGCGGCGACAGCAGCTTCGCCGCCAGCACCACCGTCGTCTCGCCACAGAGCACCATATCGACCGTCGCCGGGGGGGGCTCCCCCGACGCCGTAGCGGTGGACAGCGCCGGCGACGTCTTCATCGCCGACACGGGCAACAACCAGGTGCATCTCACGCTCGATTTGAAGAAAGTGGCCGGCATGATCAAAGCGGGCCTCCCCACGCGGATCTATTACGTGAGCATGGGAGGCTTCGACACCCACGCGGCCCAAGCCCCGGCGCAGCGGCTGCTCCTGATCTATCTGTCCGATGCGCTCCGCGGATTTCAGGAAGACTTGGAGCGGATCGGCCGCGCGAGCGACGTCGCCGTCATGGTCTTCACGGAGTTCGGGCGGCGCGTGAACGAAAACGCGAGCGGCGGCACCGATCACGGCACGGCCACTCCCATGTTCGTCGTCGGCAAACAGGTCAAAGGGGGCCTTTACGGCTCGCCCCCCAGTCTGACGGATCTCGATAACGGCAATCTCAAAATGACGACCGATTTCCGCACGCTCTACGGAACAATGCTCAAGGAGTGGATGGGCTTCGACAGCAATCGAGCTGTCCTCAAGGGAGAGTTTCCAACCTTGGGCGTGTTCGCATAGTGCTCGGCAGTGCGGTCGGCTCAGCGTCCCTCTCCCAGATGATGCGCCGGTATTCTTCGACAGCGGCGACGCGATCGAACCGGGCGTTGGGTCATGGCGAAAGAATTTCGTTGATTTCACAGATGGCGGAGCTGTACGCTCGGCGCGAAAGGTGTGACCAGCACAGGCTAAAAGTTCGTTTGGGAGACACCCATGAAGGCAGACAGGTATTGGCCGTTCCCGGTTTCGACAAACTCCTTGAGTCGCCGTGATTTCTTGGAGGGAAGCTGTCAGCTTGCAGCCGGCCTATCGGCTTCGTTGGTTATGCCCTCCTGGTTACATGGCCAGGAAAAAACGGCCGAGTCACGGAGCCCCGTCGTAGAAACAGCCAATGGCAGAGTATGTGGCGCGATCGTGAATGGAATTCATGTCTTCAAGGGCCTGCCCTACGGAGCACCAACGAGCGGGCCCAATCGCTTCATGCCGCCCCGGAAGCCCGAGGCGTGGACCGGCGTACGCGATGCGCTCAACTTCGGACCGATTGCGCCGCAGCGGAATCCAAAACTGAATCCCATGGCCGCGCTGGCCGCGTCAATCTACGCGCCTGGAAAACCGATGTCGATTTTTGCCTATCCCAGGCAGATTCGAGAGGGTGAAGATTGCCTCGTCCTGGATATCTACACGCCGGGCGTCGGAAACGGGCCGAGGCGACCGGTGATGGTGTGGTTGCATGGCGGGGGTTTCGCCCAAGGCTCAGCTTCGGCATCCGTCTATGACGATGATCTCAAAAAGCGCGTTAAGACGCTGTTTGGCGACAACGGCCAGCGCGTCATCGATCTCTACCGCAAAACCGATCCAAGTCTGAATCCGTACGAACTGTTTGTGCTGATGCAGACCGACAGCACCATGGCTATCAATTCGATCCGAATTGCCGAGCGCAAGTCGGCAGCGGGCCGAGCCCCGGCCTATTTGTACAACTTCCACTGGAAGTCACCGATCAACGGCTTGCACAGTCCGCATACGTTGGAGATCCCCTTTGTCTTCAACAACATCAAAATCGCCAAAGTGCTGACGGGCGACAGCCCGGACGCGTTTGAATTGGCGAACAAGGTGACCGACGCGTGGGTTGCGTTCGCCCGAACGGGCAATCCCAACACTGCCGGAATGCCCGCCTGGCCGACTTACGACGAAAAGAATCGCGCGACAATGGTCATCGACAATCAGTGCCAGATCGTAAACGACCCGATCCGCGAAAAGCGGCTGCTCCTGGTGGAGGTTGCCCGTCCCGCTTAACCTTGTGGCGGCGGCTGCTCCAGGCGCAAGACTGCGGCGAGAGCGCAAAGCCCACCGCTTCGCAATTCGAGCAGACGTTTGATGGTGCGGCCTGCCCTGAAGAGCCCGCGCGCCGTTGGCCACTTCTTCCCTGCGTGGCCGGTCCCAAAATCTCAACCGTTTTCTGCAATCCGCGACAAACGACCGGGCGTGTTGAAAAAGTCCGCGAACATGAGTGGCTCCGGGGTTTTTGTCAACCTCATACTGCGCCCACGGCAATAAGCGCCTGCTGGACATGTTCGTCCGAAGCGAATTGCGCCGAAAAGATTTGTCGGATGATGCCTTCTTTATCGATGACGTAGGTGACGCGGCCCGGAAAGAGACCCATCGTTTTCGAAACCGCAAATGCCTTGCGGAGTGAGCCGTCTGCATCACTGATCAACGGAAACGACAGCCTGTGTTGCTGCGTGAATGCGCGGTGGCTTTCATCGGAATCGCCGCTGACACCAATCACGTCTGTCCCGGCGTCGATGAATTGCTCATAGGAATCGCGAAATGCGCAGGCTTCTTTTGTGCAAATGGGAGTGCCATCCTTGGGATAAAAGAAGAGCACTAACCCGAGTTTCCCTAGATAGTCAGACAGGCAGATCCTCTTGCCGTCGTGAGTGGTTGCAGAAAAGTCCGGCGCGCGGTCGCCAACTTTAAGTCGTGCCATACTCGTTGTCCCACATATCGTGAAGACGCTGTGCCTCAGCGAAACGATGATGGTCTCGCGGCGGCCGGATGACCACCAGGATGGCTGTTCAGTGGCCTCAGCTCCGAAAAGTCACGTTGCCAACGGCGCACGCTACACCTTCCTCGCTTCGGATTGATTAAGCGTTGTGCTAGAGGATTTAGCGTGGCCGCATCGCCGTGGACGAAGATCGAGCGGCAGCCTATTTTCCCAGCCGTTGGACCAGCTCCATGACCTCGATCGGGACCGCGAGGACCACGGTATTGGACGACGTCGGGCCGAGGCCGTCGATCGTCTGCAGCGTCCGCAGTTGCATGGCACCGGGGCTGGCGTTCATTGTTGCGGCCGCTGCCGCCAGGTTTGCCGCGGCGAGCTGGTCTCCTTCCGCCTCGGTGATCGTGGCGCGTTTTTCGCGTTCGGCGGCTGCCTGGCGTGAGATCATCTTCTTGAGGTCTTCTGGAAGCTCGATGTTCTCCAGGCGAATGCCGGTGACGTCCAAGCCCCATTCCTGGACGTCCTTCTCGACGATTTCTTGGATCTGCTTGCCGATCCGATCGCGTTCGGCCAGAACTTCGTCGAGCGTCATGCCCCCCACAACATCGCGGAGCGCTGTCTGGGCCAGTTGGCCGACGGCGTAGAGAAAATCGTGCACCTTCATCACGGCGTCTTCGACCTTCGCGACCCGAAAGAACAAAACGCCGTTGATGGCCACCGGCACGTTGTCGCGCGTGATCACTTCCTGGCGCCGGATGTCCTGCGTCTGAACTCTCAAATCGATAATCCGACTGCGCTCGAGAATCGGCAGGATAAAGTACGGCCCGGGCCCACGAATCCCCTGAAATCGCCCGAGTCGCAGAATCAGCCCCCGCTCCCATTGATTGGCCACTTTGATCGAGGCTGCGATGAATGCCGACAGGATCACGCCGACGACGATGATCAGGGCCCCCAAGGGGGGCGCGTGCGAAGCGACGACTGCGCCTACGACCACGCTGATCACGGCCAGGATCACGAAGACGGCGACTGGCAACGGGTTCGGCATACTGATCTGGGCGCCGCGCAGCGCCTGACCTGCTTGATAAGCGGTGGACATGGCCGGCCCTTTCAAAACGAACCAGCTCTTGCCGACACTCGCAGTCGCACCACTGCTGACAGAAACGAAAATAAGCAGGCCGACGGTCGAAATCAACGACTTTCACAAGGACTGGCGTCTCCTCTTCCACGTCGACTGTTCTTCCGCAAAACCCAGGACGGTGAACCCCGACCGCGGACAAGATCAGCCAGCAGGCGTTTTGAGCGGTTTCACCTTGTAGAGGACTTTGCCGTCCTGCTCCTCGAAGTCCATAATCGCGGCGTGTTCCAGAGAGTAGCTGTGGACGGTCTTGAAGTGGGGCGTGCCGTCGATTTCGTACGCCTCGGCCATCTCGTTCTCGGCGGTTAGGAAGCGGTGCTTGGAGCGTGCGGCAGATTTTCCGCGTATCGCACGTCGTTGGCGAATGCTCTGGATCATCACGGTGCCATCGACGTTCGGAACCGGTGGTTTACCGTCGGATGGGCCGCGCGGGCAGCATACCGGGCTGGCACGGGACCGAGCAATTGGTGGATCCACACAATCAGCAGTCAGCGACCCAG
>DASPSM010000788.1:0-3314 GCA_035623955.1 Planctomycetaceae bacterium | reverse complement strand
TTGGCAGCTCTTGCTGCTGTCGAAGCTCCCCGATCGGTTGCGTGACTGGGTGGTCGCGAAGAGATTCAGCTAACGCACGGGAAACTCGAACACAACCGGCACGAGCTTGTCCCGGACCGTGTTCCAATCGTCGACGAACTTGAGAACGGCCCCCCCGGTGTAAGGGGCGGCGCTCGAAGTGGGGGGCGTCAACTTACCGACGATAATCAGCGCGGTTGGATCGCGGTGGCGGGCCATCTGGTTGAGGTCTTCGCGCGTGAAGCGGAGCGGCTCGCCCTCAGTCGACGTTTGCACGCGCACGGCGATTTTGTGATCTCCCTTGCGGCAAACGAGCGGAAATGGATCCGCGGCGGCCGGTTTTTCGACTTCGTAGCCTCGCGATCGAAGGAACTCGGCGGCGACGGCGATTGCGCGGTCCTGGCGCCGGGCCGCGTCGGAGATCGGCGCGGAAGCGGCGGGAAGCAGTGCCTTCTCGGGGGCCGCTTGCGCGAGTTCGGTCGGTTTCTGGTTCGGGTCGAGCCTGCGGGCTTCCGCAAGGTCGGCCCGCGATTGTTCGGCGTGCCCCAAACGCCGGTGCGCCTCGCCGCGGTTGAGCCACGCCGACGCCCGTTTGACATCGAGGGCGATGGCCCGATCGTAATCGGCGATCGCTTTCTGATAGTCGCCGGCGTCGAGATAGACGTTACCCCGCTCGAAACGACTCTCGAAGTCGTTCGGATCCAGCTGGATTGCCACGGTGTAGTCTTCGATCGACGGCGCGATCTGTCCCAGGTCGTGATAGGCCAGGCCGCGGTTTCGATACGCCAGAGCACTCTTCGAGTCGAGCGAAATCGCTTTGGTGAAATCGGCGACGGCCGCGTCGAAACGATGTTCCTGAGCGTACGCGGAAGCCCGATTGTTATAAGCTCTGGCCATTCCCGGATCGTGCTCGATGGCTTGCGTGTAATCGGCGATGGCGTCGTCCCAGCGTCCCTGCCGACCGAATGCCACGCCCCGATCGTAGTAAATCGTGGCGTCGTCGCGCCGCCGCAAAAGTGCCCGCGTATACGCGTCGATCGCTTCGTCGAGCCGACCGCGACTCTCCATCAGATGGCCCCGCGCAACGAGCACCTCCGGCGACTCGGGAGACTCGGCACAGCCCGAAACCAAGAGTGCGAAAGCCAGAGCCAGGTGAGTCCGGGACAGGTGCGCGCGTGTCATGAAGGTGATCCATTTCCGCCGGAGGTCGAGGGTGCATCGAGCGTAGTCGGCTGAGGCGTCGCATTAGCTTGTGGCGTCGACTCGTGCGAGTGAGTCGAGCGGTGCCCATTCCTCGAGCGGGAGTGGCGGGCGACCAGCGGCTTGAGCGAATCTTCCGTCAGACCGAGTACTTCGAGCACCAGCAGCCGCAGCTCGCGGAGGCTCAAACTGCCGACGACCACGCGGTGCCGGGCCGTTTGCTCAAACGCGTGTTCCGTTTGTCCGTGTGCGGGGCTGAGCAAAAACACGCTGGCCGGCAGCGAAGAGCCACCGCCGATCAAGCCGTCGTGAAAAGCGGCCAGCTCGTTCTCGGGGAACCAGGAGGCAGTGACCACCAGCGCGTCCAGATCGATGACCGCGAGCATCGAACGAGCCTGGTGCAGCTCGGACGCGACGTGGCAGCGAAAGCCGTGCTTGAGGAAATAGTCCTGCACGTCGGCCTGCCGCTTCAAACGCCCCTCGACCAGCAGGATCGACGGCTCCGTCGGGAGCAGTGGGCGTCGCATGGCCGAAGCGCTAAGGGCTGCAGGTGATGGCTCGGCAGCAATCGGGCGCGGAGCTTCCTGTGGGAAAGTTTCGCTGACAGGTTCGGCTGCCACCGTGGCTGCCGATTCTGTCGATGGCGCAGCGTCAGAATTCTCATCGAGGCCCAATGCAAACCAGGCCGCCCGCGCCCGAATGCTCGCCGACTCTGCCGGGGCGAGGCCTAAGGAGCGGAGAATCCGTCCGATCAGATGCCTCGCGCGCCGCAAGTAAAGAGCCATCCGTTCACCCGGCAAAAACGAGACGTACGCGAAGATCATCGCCAGTCCGAACGTCCACATGCCCATGAAGGCGCCGATCCCCAGGTGAATGGCCGTCCCGATCAAAAGCACGAACGGACGGAGCAGGGGTCGCCAAACGAGCGCCCAGAAGGTCATTTCCCAGGCGATCGTGACGTGCGTCAGCAAATTGACCAGCCACGGGTACCAGGCGAGCCAGGTCAGATCGCGCGACTGATATTCGAGGTTCGAGACGGCCTGCCAAATCGCCGTCCCGTTCCACCAACTCTCGCCCTGCAGCTTCGAGAGGCAGGCGAAGACGTAGATCACGCACAGATGCACCTGCATGAGCCGTAGCGCCAGGTTGGCTCGCGACGACCGCTGGATGGGAGGGAAGACCGGCTCGAGCCCGCGCGCGATCTGCTCGCGCGCCAAGCGCCAACGCTCACGCAACCGGTCGATCGACAGCGTGCATCCGGAGGGGCCGATCGCCAGATACAACGCCGCCAGGCCGTTGATCTGGTCGAGCCCGTAGTTCGCCATCGGCGCCCGGTTGGAGTACGAGATTGCGATCAGATACGCCAGCACCGAAGTGACCGGCGTGAACGCCCCCAGCGTGAACAGCCCCAGAACCACGAGACACAGGAGGTGGACCGCGACATAGAGCGACTGCGGAGTCCACCACCAGAACGACCAGGCGAACTGATTGGCTTGCAGGGCGCGCACCAGGGTTGTGCCCTGCCAGCCTTGGGGCCCGAAAAATCCTTCCAGGTTCAGGCCCCAGACGATGTGCGTGTAAAGCAGCATGCCGCCAAACAGAATCCGCATGACCGCGAGCGGAGTCGGGTCGGCCGGCTCGAACCAGAAGCGTCGCCACGGATGGTAGACTGCGTGCCACGCTCGATGGACTCGCGCGCGAGCGGCCGCCGGGATCAGCCGCCGAAGCGTGCTCAAATAGCGCGGGACGGAGTTCATCGATGCGGGTCAAAGTTGGTCGGCCGAGTAGCTGCCCAACGGCTCTTCGGCATAGCTTTCCGGATCGTCGAGGGCGCCGCCGGCGCGGACAAATTCCATTGTAGGGAGTCGGTGGGTGATTCGCGAAAGGGTGACGCGCCGAGCGTGGTGCTCGCGGCACAACTCTCGCGCCATCGCCTTTACCAGCTCCTCGCGAAGCGTCGGAGAGAGATCGTCTGACGCGAGATACTCCGTCAACATGAAATGACGGTGATAAAGCAGTCGCGGCTGGATCCCGGGATTGGGGATCCGCCCCGTTTGCTGGGATCCGTCGGGCATCTCGAGCACGTAGGCGACGAG
>DASPSM010000762.1:0-3862 GCA_035623955.1 Planctomycetaceae bacterium | reverse complement strand
CGACCTTGTCGGTCCTCGAGAAAATCTTTACGCGTGATCCGGGTCTCAGTCATCGCCCGTGTGCCTCTGAATCGAAGGACCTTACGCTCGCCCTTCAAGACGTGCAGATGCAAATCTTGAACCTCCAAGAATTGTATCTATTTCGACGCGCCTGTCATCCCCGGATCAACTTGCTCGACGGCGTCGTGGTGTCGATGACGCCATCGCAAATCGAACGGAATCCGACTTTCCTCTCTCGAAGTTGATCCGATCCGCGTGACCAGGTGTCGAACCGACAGCCTGAGTCGGGCTGGTCGTTGGCAAGAATTCGCGATTGACAGCAACCGTCGTTTATCCGACAACCTGCCCCGCCGCCTATCCAATCCATGCCAGCCTCCGTGCGAACGTCTTCCGCGGACAACGTACGTCACTTCCTAAAGGCTGGACTCCGCCATCTCTGTGCTGCGATCTTTGGAAAACCGTTGAGCATTCATCCGACCGCGATAATCGACCCGCTCGCGGCAATCGATTCCACAACGACCGTTGGGCCGTACGCTGTGATCAGCGGTCCGGTGCGCATCGGGCCGGCGTGCCGTATCGCCGCATCTGCCATCATCCTTGGGAACACGGAGATCGGTGCCGGATGCGAGATTCATTCGCACGCTGTGATTGGCGATCTCCCACAGGATCGAGCGTTTGACGGCGGGCCAAGCTTCTGCCGGGTCGGCGAGAATTGCACGATTCGGGAGGGCGTCACAGTCCATCGTGGATCAGCGGCCGATTCGGGAACTTTCATCGGAGGCGGCTGCTTGTTGATGACCAACTCGCACGTGGGGCACAACTGCGAGATTGGGTGCGGAGTGACAATTGTAAGCGGAGCGTTGCTTGCCGGTCACGTCCGCGTCGGACCACGAGCGACGATCTCAGGCAATGCCGCCATTCACCAATTCGTCCGCGTCGGCGAACTGGCAATGGTGTGTGGATTGGCGAGAGTCGTTCAGGATGTACCTCCGTTCTACATGACCGATCGAGAGGGCAAAGTCGTTGGTGAGAATCGTGTTGGCTTGATGCGGGCCGGCTTGACCTCAGACGAAAGACGGGAAATCAAGGCGGCCTTTCGCGTTATCTACCGTTCTGGGCTGAGTCACCAGGCGGCTGTCGAGTATCTATCTGCCTACGTGTCAAGCGCTGCCGGCCATCGATTGCTCGAATTTCTCGCCGAGAGATCGAAGCGGGGTCTTTCAGGCGACTCGCATCGTCTGCGACGAGCTGCATGAGGGCGGATTGCAATGAGTCTGTGTCAAAAGACAGACTAATAACGTCCGCCGCCGTAACCGCCTCGGCCACGGCTACCGCCAGACCGCCCGCCTCCGCCGTGGCCACCGCGCCCGCCACCTCGATCTTCACGGGGACGGGCCTCATTAACAGTGAGCGATCTGCCGCCTACTTCTTTGCCGTTTAAGCCATTGATCGCGGCTTGAGCTTCTTGATCGCTTCCCATCTCCACAAAGCCGAAACCCTTCGAACGGCCCGTCTCGCGATCCATCACGATTTGGGCCGACTGCACGCTTCCATAGGCCGCGAACATTTGCTCCAGCGACTCGTTGGTCGTCTCATAAGACAGATTGCCGACATACAACTTCTTGCCCATTAACGCTTCCTTCGGGTTGGGGGGCTGACAGGAGGACACGGGTTCCACCGCGGAACAAAGGTGACTGCTAGAGCAACAGACGGACATCTTCCGGGCCGTCGGCTTCTAACCTATTTCAAACTGCAGGCGACCTCCTGGCTTCATCAACTCGCGGATCGCGCGCGATTTCTCCCACGCATGGCGCCGCGCCGCCGATTTACCTCGAACAACTGCCGCGCTCGCCCTCGTCGGACGCGGGGCCGCCGCCGTCGAGCAATCTGTGTCGGGTGATCCACATTCGATGCAATCTCCGGCACGCGAGTGGTTCCTTGCCCATCGATCGGCAACGAATTCTCCACCGCCAGTGCGGTGCGGGTCAATCGCTCGATCGCCTTCAAGAGTTTCCGCTCGGCCTGATCGCAGAAGGAAACAGCAATTCCCGAGGCGCCTGCACGTCCCGTCCTGCCAATGCGGTGGACATAGGTTTCGGGTTCGTGCGGCAAATCGTAGTTGAGGACGTGCGAGATTCCCTCGACGTCGATGCCCCTCGCCGCAATGTCGGTCGCAATCAGGATCGGCGTGTGGCGGGACTTGAAGTTGGCAAGCGCCCGTTCTCGGTTCGACTGGCTCTTGTTGCCGTGAATGGCTGTGGCTCGAATTCCAGATTGGGCGAGGTCGCGCACAACGCGGTCGGCGCCTCGCTTCGTGCGCGTGAAGACCAGAGCCCGCTCGATTGGCCGCGTCTTAATGAATCGAGCAAGGGCCCGCGGCTTATGTCGCGCCTCGAGAAAGCACACGGATTGTTCAATCAATGTCGCGGTCGCCGCTACAGGAGCGATGCGAACCCGGGCCGGGTTGTGGAGCAGCGAGTCTGCCAATGCGGCGATCGGCTGCGGCATTGTCGCTGAGAGCAGAATCGTCTGCCGCCGGGCCGGAAGGTGATGTACGATGCGGCGGACATCGGGAAGGAATCCCATGTCGAGCATGCGGTCAGCCTCGTCGAGGACCAGGATCTCGACGCGCTTCAGATCTGCGTGTCCCCGATCCAGGAGATCCAGCAATCGGCCCGGCGTCGCGACGAGAATGTCGACGCCGTCGCGAAGCGCGCGGACTTGTGGCCCTTGTCCGACTCCGCCGAAGATCGTCGTGTGACGCAGCCCCGTTTCTCCGCTATACGCCCGAAAACTGTCCCCAATTTGAGACGCCAGCTCGCGCGTCGGTGAGACCACGAGGGCGCGGATCATCGCGCGCCGAGTTGACTGTCGCGGGGGTGTGGTCAACAACCGGTGCAGGATCGGCAAAGCGAACGCTGCGGTTTTGCCGGTGCCAGTTTGGGCGGTCCCCAATAGGTCGCGACCGGCGAGGAGATGAGGAATCGAAGCCGATTGAATCGGGGTCGGGGCAACATAGCCCTCGGCATCGACGGCGCGCAAAAGAGGCTCGGCCAAGCCGAGTTCACGGAAAGACATTCAAGGTCCCAGGTACAAGAAAACGTCCAGGACCGAAAGCGAGAAACGCACGCTGCGTCATCAAAGAACCAATGGACCTGGCAGTGATCCATTGGGCAACGGCCGAGTGGAGAGCACCGAAAGGACTATAGCACTTTCGGCGGCAAATTCAATGCGCGACGCCCGCAGCTTCGGTTTTTCCCACGCGATCCTCCAGTTGACGATGGCTGGAAGCTTCCCGCGATCGGTCGGCATCAGCGCCGAAGGTCTCTTGCCCTGACCCGTGATTCTTCGATAATGCGGCACTCTGTACGAGGTCCCAAAGAGTCGTGGGGAATTCACTTTGGTCTCCGCAACCATTCCGGCGCCCGCTTCGACGCGGAATCGCGCAGCCAACGGATCGAAAAATGCCTCGACTTCGGTTGGCTACAGGGAGATGACGACTCCGTACCGTGAGCCACAGTTCAGCCGGAGCCTGGCACAGCTCGCAGCGTCTATCCTCCCATTCTTGATGTTGTGGGCGTTGATGTGGTTCAGCCTCCGATATTCGTACGCGATCGTCGTTGTATTGGCGGTGCCGACGGCGGGATTCCTGGTGCGGTTGTTCATCCTCCAACACGATTGCGGGCACGGCTCATTCTTCAAATCCAGAGCGGCAAACGATGCGCTGGGCCGCGCGCTCTCGATCTTGACTTTGACCCCGTACGACCGCTGGCGCAAAAATCACGCGATTCATCACGCCACCTCGGGCGATCTCGATCGTCGCGGGTGCGGCGACGTGCACCTGCTAACCGTTGGAGAGTAT